>JAEXBC010000190.1 GCA_023457875.1 Bacillota bacterium
GTATTATTGATGCAATGGTATCTGAACCAATTGTTAAAGATATAAAAGAAGATGCAATCATTGTAATGACTAAAGAAAAAGAACGTCTTATGAAGCTACTAGAGAACATAAAGGATAGTATTACAAAAATAAAATCTGAGTATCCATACACGGTGAAAAAACTTATAAGTGACCAGAATCAAGTTGAAATGCGTAAAGAGGAGCTTAATGATATTCTGAAGCAATATAAAGAAGCAATTGATTTGTACTCAGAGAAAATCAAGGAAATGTTGAGGTGAAAAGATGGGGGAATTGATAAACAATGAGAATGGTAGCTTAGTTAGCTTGCTACATGGAAAAGGTGGGGAGCTAATTATTCCAAAACCGTTTGAGAAAGATATATTTCTATTTGATACCTATGTTGCTGGAACAAGTCATGTGGAAGGCATTAAAGAAATGGAACCCTACCTGAATGTGGATGACAAACTCGATTTTTTTCGGGAACCAGATAATCCATACGATCAGCAGGCGATTGTTATTAAGAATTTAGATGGGATAAAAATTGGTTATGTGCCAAAGCAAGACAATATCATTTTTTCTCGACTGATGGATGCAGGAAAATTGTTATTTGGAAAAATCACATCAAAGGAAATGCAGGGAGGTTGGTTAAAGATAAAAATTAAGGTGTATTTACATGAATAACAAGAAGAATTATTATAACTAAATCAAAATGCATGGTTGTGTTTACTAATAGCTTTATACCATCAAAAAGAAATAGAGAAAGAATGCCTTTCAAATGTGAAGAAAAGTCTCATTTGAAGGGCTTTTTTATTCAAAATATTTCCGTAAATAATTATGATAAAAATTAAAATAATCTATTGACTTATTATTGAAATGATTATATCATAAACACAAGAAGTTATTATCATTTTAATAATATCAAAATAATAGATAGTCGTTATAAAAAATGGAGGGGTAAATATGAAAAAGACATTAATTGTAGTAGATATGCAAAAGGACTTTATTGATGGTTCATTAGGAACGAAAGAGGCAGTTGCCATTGTGGAGAATGTGAAAAAGAAAATTGCAGCCTATCAAGCAAGCGGGGATGAAATCATTTTTACCAGAGACACTCATCAGACTAACTATTTAAATACAAATGAGGGAAGGCATCTTCCAGTAGAGCATTGTATTGAAGGGACAGCAGGTTGGGAAATTGCAGAGGAGTTAAAGGTACCTGGCGCCATCTATATTGATAAACCAAGCTTTGGCTATATGAATTGGAAGGACTATGATTTAGAAGAAGTTGAGTTAGTTGGGCTTTGTACAGATATTTGTGTGGTATCTAATGCACTTATTATCAAGGCAGCTTATCCTGAAATTAAGGTAAGTGTTGATGCAAGCTGTTGTGCAGGAGTTACACCAGAAAGTCATTTAGCAGCCCTCACAACAATGAAGATGTGCCAAGTAGAAGTGACGGGGGAATCAAAATGATTAAATATAATGATAAGGTAGTGAACGTAGATCATTTCCCAGATGGAACCCTTTTGATGAAGGAGGAGATATTAGACAATACCAAGCCTACTACACTTACTTGGTTATATGAGAATAATGAAGAACTTGTAACACTCTATTTTTTGACAAAGCATTTGAATGCAAAGGGGATAAACAATATAGAATTGAAACTTCCCTATATTCCCAATGCTAGGCAAGACCGTGTGAAGAAAGAGGAGGATGTGTTCACCTTAAAATACTTTGCTGAGATCATTAATGCTTTGCAATTTATAAAGGTTACTGTATTAGATCCCCATTCTTATGTGAGTGAAGCATTAATTAATCGTATAGAAGTGCAATCACCAAAAGCTTATGTTGAGCGTGTGCTTGCAAAATTAGAGAAGGATAGTGGTTCTAAGATTTTATTGTTTTATCCAGATGAGGGGGCAATGAAACGTTACTGTGCCATGTTTGAGCGTCCCTACGTATTTGGAATCAAAAAGCGTGATTGGTCTACAGGAGAAATTCAAGGTCTTTCCGTTTCAGGGCAGACAGACTTGCTTAATGGAAATGTGGTGTTAGTTATTGATGATATCTGTAGCCGCGGTGGAACCTTCTATCACAGCGCAAAAGCACTTAAAAAGATGGGGGCTCAAGAAGTGTACTTATACATTTCACATTGTGAGAACACCATTCTTGAAGGTGAAGTACTAAAGGAAGATTTAATTAAGAAGGTCTATACAACGAACAGTATTTTTACAAAAAACAATGAAAAAATAGAGGTGTTTGATTATGAATAAAGTGAATCCAATGCTATTAATTGATTTTTATAAAGCAGTGCATGCGGAGATGTTACCAAAGGGCATCACTAAGTCTGTTTCTTATTTCACGCCTAGAATGAGTCGTGTGGCGCGTTGGGATAAGGTGGTTATGTTTGGACTTCAGGGATTTATCAAAACCTATTTGATTGACTATTTTAACGAGGAATTTTTCAAGAAGCCCTTTGATGAGGTAACTGGGGAATATAAGAGAATTATGGATGCCACCTTGGGAGTAGAGGCCTATAAGCTTGAGAAAATTGAAAAGCTTCACAAGCTAGGTTATCTTCCTATTGAGGTGATTGCATTACCAGAAGGTGCTATGGTTCCCATGCATGTTCCTATGTTTGGGATTACTAATACACATCCTGACTTTGCTTGGCTGCCACAGTCTTTGGAGAGTTTAATCTCAGCAGAGAGCTGGCATCCTATGATTGCTTCTACCGTGGGGTATACCTATCGTCAGATTGTAAATCACTACTATGAGAAGACTTGCGATGATTCAGCAAATCGGGCAAGAGCGCTTGGCGCTTTTGATTTTCGCGGGGAGGAGTGCACGGATTCTGCTGTTAAGGCAGGTGCAGGTTGGTGCTTATCCTTCTTGAATACAGCAACTGTTCCCACCATCCCCTATTTAGAGCAAATGTATGCTTGTGATTGTACAAAGGAGCCCGTTGCATTTGGTAGCCCTAGTACAGAACACTCTGTAATGTGCAGTAATTATGCAATGGATGGGGATGAGGTGACTTTATTAAAAAGATTGTTGACCGAGATCTACCCCAATACCAGCTTTAGTGCCGTATTAGATTCTTATGATTACTGGAATATTATTGATAACGTACTACCAGAGATTAAAGAAGAAATCATGGCGCACAATGGTTGTATGTTGATGAGGGGAGATTCTGGTGACTGCGTGGAAGTGGTGACCAAGACAGTCTTTAAACTTTGGGAACAGTTTGGTGGAACAATTAATAGCAAGGGGTACAAAGTTTTAGATCCACATGTAAAAGCCATTTATGGAGATTCTATTACAGTTCAAAGATGTGAGGAGATTTATCAGATTTTAGAGCAGAATGGGTTTGCTTGTTCTAATGTTGCATTAGGTGTTGGCTCATTTTCAATGCAATGTATTGAAGAGAATGGTATCTTAAAACCATTTACTAGGGATACCTTTAGCTCTTGTATCAAGGCAACCTATTGTGAGATTAATGATAAACCATACCCTATTTTTAAGAATCCAAAGGATGGTGGGTTCAAAAAATCACAAAAAGGATGCTGTGTGGTACGCAAGGACAGCGAAAAGGGATATAGTTTTCAGGACGAATATACTTGGCAGGAGGCCTATGAAAACCCTGAAAATGAATTGGTGAGTGTATTTAAAGATGGGGTTTTAGTTAAAGAGCAAAGCTTAGCAGAAATTCGTCAAAGACTACATGAAGGGAAGTTTTAGTATGAATGATAAAAAGGTCAATCCATTTAGTCCAGAAGAAATGAAAAATCGATGTGTGGCATGGATTCAAAAGTTTTTTGAAGAAAATGGTCCTTCCTGTAATGCCGTTGTAGGCATTTCTGGAGGTAAGGATAGCTCAGTTGTGGCCGCCTTATGCGTAGAAGCCCTTGGCAAGGAAAGGGTTGTGGGCGTGCTTATGCCCTGCGGGGAGCAAGCAGATATTGACATGGCAAAGAAATTAGTAGACTGTCTTGGCATTTCTAGTATTGAGGTGAATATTAAGGATGCCGTTGAGGGTGTGTTAACGGGGATTAATAACGGGATTAAAAAGAATCTGACCTTCGATATTTCCGAGCAGACTCATACCAATCTTCCAGCCAGAATTCGTATGTCAGTATTATATGCAGTGAGTCAAAGTGTCAATGGACGTGTGGCTAATACATGTAATCTATCAGAGGATTGGGTGGGCTACGCAACAAGGTACGGTGATGGGGCAGGTGATTTTAGTCCTTTATCAAGATTAACGGTTACTGAGGTAAAAGCAATCGGTAGGGTACTAAACCTTCCTGATGAATTAGTGGATAAGGTACCCATTGATGGACTTTGTGGTAAGACAGATGAAGAAAATCTAGGATTTACCTATGAAGTGCTTGATCGTTATATCAGAGAAGGAATATGTGAAGATAAAGTAGTCAAGGAAAAGATTGATGCCATGCATACCAAGAATTTATTCAAGCTAGAGCTGATGCCTTGCTTTGAAATTTAAAGTCGCATATATTTTATGATAAAAAAGTGATGAGGTGGTGAACCTATGAGACATATCATCGTATACGAAGGTGCACTTGCTAAGTTTTCTCAGAATGAAGTATTAAAAAAGAAATTATTAGCCACTCAGGATGCAATATTAGCAGAGTGTGCCTTGCAGGATAAAATTTGGGGAATTGGTTGTTCGATGAAGGATGAAAAGAGATTGGATATCAAAGAGTGGAACGGGCAAAATTTACTTGGCTTCACTTTGATGAAGGTTCGTGAGGAAATAAGGAAAAAGGGATAGTGAAGGAGGATATTGTGTGGGTCATTATGAAATGAGTAAAGAGGAAAAGGATTTTTTATCTAAATATGATATCACCATGTTTGATCGCCCTTCCATTGCGGCAGACATTGCTATATTCTCTATTTTAGAAGAGGGGGCAAGGGATAATTTTCGTAAGCTGCCCAAAAAAGCCTTAAAATTATTATTGATTAAAAGAGCCACCTATCCCTATAAAGATTGTTGGGCACTACCTGGTGGGTTTTGTAAGCCAGGAGAGGATGTTTATGAGACCGCTAAAAGAGAATTATGTGAAGAGACAAATGTGAAAAACGCCTACTTGCAGCTTTCTGGTATTTTTGGTGAGGTGGGTCGTGATCCAAGGGGATGGATTATTTCAAATACTTTTCTGGCCTTGGTGAACGGAGAAGCGTGTAAGCTTAGGGCAGGTACGGATGCATGGGAAGCCAAGTGGTTTACAGTGACCTTAGAGCAAAAGGAAATTCACCGTGAGGTGAGTGAGGATGCGATTGAGATTGAAACGGAGTATGAGCTTGGCTTACTGCATGAGGAAACAGGGCTTAGACTATATGCTCAAATTAAGGAAAACAAACAGTTTAGGCAGTATCATGAGACCGTTCAATATGAAATGATAAAGTGTGATAAACTGGCCTTTGATCATGGAAAGGTCATCCTGCACGCACTCCTTTCTCTAAGAAAACAGGTGGAAAGTGACTCAAAAATAGTTTTTGACTTGATGCCAGAAACCTTTACTTTAACCCATCTGCAAACTGCATTCGAGCTGATATTAAACCGAGAATTATTAAAGGCTAATTTCCGAAGAAAAGTAATGGATTATGTGATTGAGACCGATCAGATTCTAGAAGGAGCAGGGCACAGGCCTGCAAAGCTATTTAAGCGTAATGTGGCATCATTTTATAGATGATGCCACATTACGCTATTTATATATTTAAGTCTAAAAGTTAACTAAATAAACAAATAATTATGACGATATATAAAATAGATAATATTGGAGGGGAAGCCTTTATGACTATTTTCAAATGTAATGCGCCAGTTATTCAAAGTCAAGGAACGGGTTATTACAATTACTATAATATCGAGAGTAGATATAAAACCACTAAGCCAAGCGAGGTGTGGTATCTTAAGGACTTATCAAAGCAAGAAATAAGCAGTAACAATACAGGTGTCCAGAATAAAGACTCAGAGGATGCTGATCTTTATAGAAAATTAGAGAGTGTTTATAAAGGCATAGCCGAAGCAAACCGCGCAAGGTACAGTAGCGTTGAGGAACTGCAAAATGCATTGGCACAGAAATACAGTAGTAACGGCGCCTATGCAAAATATTCAAAAGAGCAAAGAGATGCGATGTATATTAATGAACTGAGTATGACTTGTTTTGGAACCATTGGTGATGCAACAGGAATGGGTGGAGGTTGTGTTTTAGCAGATCCCCATTTAAATGGCCAGGTGACGGCTAATTCGAGAACCGATACCAAGGCGTTTAACGAAAAAACCTTGTCTATGCAACTTAGCAATGTTTTTCTAAATAATGGCATCAATACAGCACTTTTTGGAAATGCCAAGTTTTCCTTTAGCATTGATGGCATGACGAAGCATATCACAGTAAGTTTGCTTGCAAATGATGAAGCTAAGTCTATTTCGGATGCTTTGCTTGAGCAAATGGAGGCAGCATTGAACACCAATAACAATGCGAAGAATTTGTTTTATAATATGCTATACCACGCCAATCATATGGGAAACCTTAAGGTGGATGAGCGGGCAAAGTATTTACTATACAATGATTTCTACCAAGAGACAGTTTTGGATATTCGAAAATTTATAAAGGTTCAAGATGGTTTTGTTGATAAAGCGGGCAATTACGCTAGGGACTTGTATAATGAGGCACTAAAGACCTCCTCCAATATTCCCTCTCAGTTTAAAGGGGCAGCCTATAACTATTTCCTTCAGCTTGAACAAAATGCATTAAAGTATGATCTATCAAAGGTGGCAGATTTAACATTAAGTATGGTGTATCAAAGTGGATGTGTTATGCTAGACGGAGCAAACACCAATTTTGATAGCAAAATTTAATATGGGACAAAAAACAAGTTGGCAGATACTCACTTGAGTATCTGCCAACTTGTTTTTATTAGTAAATTAATTCGGATTTTTTCTTGACCTTCTATATTCAGATGGGGTACATCCTTGGATCTCGCGAAAAGCTTTAGCAAAGTAGCTCATTTCTTGAAAACCGCATTCGCTGCCAATGTCCACAATTTTTTTGTTAGTTGTATTGAGTAATTCAACAGCCTTTTGTATCCGATAGCGTTTGAGGTACTGAATGGGAGTGGTGCCAATGGTGTTATGAAAACAACGCAGACATTCACTTGGGCTAACCATAATGCTTTTGGATATTTTCTCTGTGTTTAGTTCGTTAGAGTAATTTTCGTGGATGTATTGCAGCATTTCCTTAATGCGTTTACTATCTCGAAGTTCTTTTTCTGAGGGCAAATTTGGGGAAGAGGAGCAGTGACTGTGTAAAAGGAGAATAAGCTCTGATAAGGCGGTACGTATTTTAAATTCATAGCCTATAGGTTCAGCGATATAGCTGTTCCAAGCTTCTTCTATGGCCTGAAGAGAACCTTGATGCCAATCAATCTCTTTATCAAAACAGAGTATTTTTAAGGTGGGATTGGCTAGTATGGGCTGAACATAATTTTGCCAGAAAACACTGTCAATGCTGCCACCTACCAAGCGTGGGTGAAAGATAATGGAATGAAAGCAGCACCTAGATGTATCCACGTCCCAGGCGGCGTGTAATACACCTGTGTTAATGAAAAAACCATTACCTGCCTCTATCGTATGCTTTTCAGAGGTGGTTGCCACAATGGCATGGCCTTCAGTGACAATGACAACTTCTAGTTCATCATGCCAATGCCATGGAACGGGTTGGATATGTAAATTGCTATGGTAACATGCAACGGGAAATGAGGTGGTTCCATGTTGTACTAATTCCTTACCTTGTTTATTTGTCTTAGATATACATAAAGAAAGTGCCATCCTTCAAACCTCCTTGACGGTTTTGTTGCATAAAGTTGAATGAATTATCGTATGTACCTTTCATTTTTGATGGTATAATCTTATCAATAATAAAGGGGGATAACAAGATGGTTCTTTTACTTTTAGCAATTATTTATTTAGCATTTATTAGTCTGGGGTTACCAGATGCTTTATTGGGTTCTGCTTGGCCAACCATGTACAGGCAGATGAATGTACCCCTCTCGTATGCTGGGGTAATATCTATGATTATTGCCCTCGGTACAATCATATCCAGCTTACAAAGTGATCGGATAACAAAAAAATGGGGGACAGGAAAAGTAACGGCAATCAGTGCGGGAATGACAGCTGTAGCCTTATTTGGATTTTCGATCAGTGACTCCTTTGCTTTGCTGTGTTTATGGGCAATTCCTTATGGCCTGGGGGCAGGGAGTGTAGATGCCTCACTTAATCATTATGTGGCTGTCAACTATGCCAGTCGCCATATGAGTTGGCTACACTGTATGTGGGGCGTAGGGGCTTCTGTTGGACCCTATCTTATGGAATATGCCTTAAGTGGAGGAAAAGGCTGGAACATGGGATATCAATATATAGCAATCATTCAACTTGTTTTAACGATGATACTGATATTTAGTCTGCCATTATGGAAGAAGAAGGATACCGATTCAATTGGTATTTCAGATGCAGAACTTTCCAAGAAGCCTTTGACGCTAGTGGAAATTGTAAAAATTCCAGGGGTGAAGGAAGTGATGATTGCTTTTTTCTGTTACTGCGCCTTAGAGCAGACAGCAGGATTATGGGCAAGTAGTTACATGGTGTTAAAAAATGGTTTAACGCCAGAAATAGCCGCAAAATATGGAAGTTTATTCTACATCGGTATTACGGTTGGTAGGGGAATCAGTGGTTTTGTGACAATTAAGTTAAATGATACACAAATGGTTCGTTTAGGTCAGTTCATCATTGGGATAGGTATCGTAACCATGTTCTTACCATTAGGAGGAGTGACC
>JAEXBC010000191.1 GCA_023457875.1 Bacillota bacterium
TTACAACACCGGTTGATTTCACTAAAATCCTCTCCCTTTACAATAATTCTCATAATTTTCCATAAGGTAATTATAAAGTACCATAATTAGCAATAAAAGTCAATTGTCTTTTGTATATTTTTAGACTTTTTTAAATAAAAAATCATCATTATACAATATAATATTTGTCGAAACATAATAATGTGCATACATCGGTTGTATTTTTTGTAGAATTTATGAACATATCCTTCACGCCACACAGTTTTTTCCCCATTATTTATTGATTCTACTCAATGAATTTTTTGCTCCCATCATTTCTAATAAACATATTTTTTTGGACATGGCATATATATAGTAAGACAAGTTATAAACCCCTTCCTTCATATAAAAAAAGAAAAAAGGAGAAGCCTATGTTAAATTATATTTGGAGTTTTATGATTATATTTGCCATACTTGTTTCTGGTTTTTCTGGAGGGATGAAGCTCATTACCACCTCTGCACTTAACGCCTCCGGCGAAGCTGTAAAAATATGTATCGAAATGTGCGGGATTGTATGTATGTGGATGGGCATTATGCGTATAGCCGAAAAAGCCGGACTCATTGACGCCCTGGCTAAAAAGATGACGCCCATTCTTAACTTCTTGTTTCCCTCTGTCCCTAAGTGCCATCCTGCTCGTAAGTACATCGCCACGAATCTTATTGCTAACTTTTTAGGCCTTGGCTGGGCAGCTACTCCTCCTGGATTAAAGGCAATGATAGAGCTTCAAAAACTCAATAAAGAAGAGGGCAAGGCCACTCACGCCATGTGTATGTTCCTCATTATCAACATTTCTTCCATACAACTTATTCCCATAAATATTATTTCCTATCGCTGCGTCTATGGTTCTTCAAATCCAACTGAGATTATCGCTCCCTGTATAGTGGCTACAACGATTTCAACAGCTGTTGCTATCCTATTTGGGAAGCTTATGTATAGAAAGGAGGATTAAGTATGGCCCTCTTACTTGGCATATCTGATTGGATTATTCCATGCATTATGATTGGCATTATTGTCTATGGTTTACTTAAGGGGATCAATGTTTATGAAGTCTTTATTGAGGGAGCAACTGAAGGCATCAAGGTTGTTATTGATATCTTACCCACCTTAATTGGGCTTATGGTGGCAGTGGGTATGCTACGTGCCTCAGGCGCCTTAACAGGTTTGTCCAAATTAGTAGCGCCGCTTATTAGCTGGAGTCATTTCCCTTCTGAGGTGATTCCTATTGCACTGATGCGTACCTTTTCTTCTTCAGCTACAACTGGTCTTATTATTGACCTTTATAAAACCTATGGTCCAGATTCTTTTATTGGCCGTCTTGTCTCCATTATGTTTGGTTGTACTGAAACGATTTTCTACACCATGTCTGTTTACTTTATGACCATCAAGGTCAAGAAAAGTCGCTACACCTTAGTTGGAGCCCTTATAGCTACTCTTGTAGGCATTATCGCTAGCTACTACCTCACCCTCAACTTATTTGGTCTATAGCCTACATAATTTTCATTTTTTTCCCTGTGTTATATGATTTTTTTAAAAGAAATGTTATAATAGCACCATATAGGGTTTGTTTTGAGTAAATGAAGTTTTTTGAACAAATGAAGTTTTTAAGGAGAAAAGCTGATGTTAAATAAAATTAAGTCTCTATTTTCATCTTCTTCAGATGTATACGAAAATGAAATCATGTATCATAAAAATGGCAAAGTCATGTATGAGGGTAGCGTAAAAGGCTCAAACTTTCATGGACTAGGTAAATACTATGACGAAACAGGCAGACTTTGTTATGAAGGGCACTTTTCAAATGGATTACCTCATGGTCAGGGGAAATGCTATTTAGAAGATGGTAGCATCTATGAAGGTGATCATCATAAAGGAGCAAGAACTGGTATAGGGATGCAACACTTTCCAGATGAATCCGTATACGAAGGGCGCTTTGTTGATGGTGCCATGGAGGGAAAGGGAAAGCTTACCAAGCCTGATGGCACTATCTACGAGGGGAACTTCCTAAAAAATCATTTACAAGGTTCTGGCTCTCCTACTTCTCCTAATCAAGTGACTTATCCTAATGGTGACAAGTACATAGGCGAATTTGTTGATTCCATAGAGAACGGAAAAGGAAAGCTAATTATTTCTAACGGACATTATGAAGGTCAGGTGGTAAATGGTCTACCTCACGGAAAGGGGCATTTCATCTGGAGCAATAATTCCTCCTACTATGGCGACTTTGTAGAAGGTCAAATGACAGGCAAAGGAACAATTACCTATACCAATGGCGAAAAATACATTGGGGAATTTAAAAATGGCTATAAGCATGGCACTGGCATTTATCAAGAGGTATCTGGTAAACAATACGAATGTGAATTTGAGGATGATCAGCTCGTTAGTGCGAATCGCTAATATATAAAAAGGACTTTCATATTTTTGAAAGCCCTTTTTTTTGCATTTGATACCTTATATGCATTTGACACTTTATATGTATTGGTACTTATTTTGTATTTAACACTTCATATGTATTGGCACTTTGCTCATTACTTGCTTGATTATGGGCGAGTTGTTTGACATCACTGGTCCTGTTCATTTTTAAGAAAAACAAGGTACAGTAAAACAGAAATACCAAGCTCAGTACACCATATAATGGATACAAGAACTCTACTAATTTTGCAAAACCAACCATTGAAAAGGGAGTTGCTATAATTACTGCCAAAAAGATTCCCTTGTTATAGGGCACCTTAAACTTATTGCGCATAAAGTAAGACAAGCTATAGACATTAGAAACTTGAGATGAGAACATTTCAAGCCACATAATCCCTAGCATTCCAAACTGCAATACCTTATTCATTTCCATTGCTAGCCCCAATAATGGCACCTCGTATAGACTGGCATGAAAGGGATTGGTCAACATCAAAAAGGTAATATAGATACTAATGATGGTTAATATACTGCTTCCTACCACAATCCCCTTGATGATTTCTTTTGACTTTCTAATCTCATGGGTCAGGGGCACAACCACACCTATAATGGTCAATATATTAAAGCTCACATATACCAAGGTAGATACAATTAAATTCGTTTTTTGCCTAGGCATCAGGAGTACATAGGCGTAGGAAAATGAACTGGGATTTTGACTAATATACGAAAAAAATATGGCTGTCATGGTGATGAATAAAGCCGGAACAACGATGCTGTTCACCTCAAATAACCCCTCTGTATTTCTCAGTAAAAAAATGCTACTACACCCTATCATTACCCCAACGCCTATCCATTTGGATACATGAAAATACTGGGAAATGATACTTCCACTACCCGCCAAAATAATCGATGTACTACTTAACAAAAAAAGCGTTAATATGACATTAATAAACCTTGCAACGAACTTAGGACATACTAAATCCACAAATTCATTATAAGAGCAAACCTTGAATCTAGCTGTAATCAAAATAATCATCTTACTAAATACAATGTATAACAAGCCACACAAAATAAGTCCAAAAAAACCTGCAATGCCATAGGTCGCAAAGAATTGATTCAGTTCCCTTCCCGAGCAAACCCCTGCTCCTACAATACTTCCAATAAAAATCATAGCAATTTGTATGATTAAAATAATCTCTTTCATTTTCCTCTCCTAACCTAAGCTTATCCTTAATTTATATATATTCCCCTGGTGTCCAAATATGCTAAAGGTTCTTGTTAAAAATAATGTCAAATTTTATGCTTGTGCATATTATAGATTGAGATGTGTAATTCAATAAGGTTCTATCATAACAAACTATTTAATGGAGGGATTTCATATGGGATTTAATGGTAATAGCTGTAGTATTTCAAGGGATAAGGGTTACGAGAAATGCAAATGTACCCAAAAGGCTAATAGTTATATTGAGTACTGCGATTGCAATGGTCGTACCTATGATCAATACCAAGAATATGACAAATTTGATGAATACCAAGAATACGGCGAGTATGACAAATTTGATAGCTACAAAGAATTCGATGAATATGACGAATTTGATGGCGCTAAAGAATTTGATGGATACGGCAAACCTAATGGCGGCGCAGGATTTGAAAAATGTGATAAATGCCAAAAACCTTCTCCTTGTGGTCAGGAATGGGAAAAACCTTCTTGCCACTCAAAATGAGAAAAACCTTCTCCTTGGCGTAAGGAATGGGAGAAATCTTCTTGCAACTCAAAGTGAAAAAAAACTTCTCCTTGTCGTAAGGAATGCGAAAA
>JAEXBC010000192.1 GCA_023457875.1 Bacillota bacterium
GTTATGGACTATAGATACAGTATCTATTCAAACAATAAGAGAAGCAAGTTATCACAAAGATGAAGAAAAAGAGCATATGGATATTGGGCAATCCTTTATGATTGTATCCATAAGAAATATCATAGGCGCCTTTTTTGGAGGAGCGCAGACAGGATCCTTGTGGAGAAGTTTTTTGATTCCCCTCTATATGGTGAAGCGACCGATGAGAGTTTGCTCCGTTCTACTAGGCATTATAGGGATATTAGCTAGCCTTACAGTGATTCCAATTCAGGTGATGTCCTATACGCCCTTGGTATGGTCAGTACTTCTATTTGGAATATTTATGCCATTTACGGTGATATCATTGACTCATGTAATACATGAGAAGAAAAAAAGAACAAAGCTTCTTATATTATTTTTTTCAATGCTGGGAATTGGAATAAATCCGATTATAACTTGGATATCTTCAGTCATCTATGAAAAACTGGATAATTGAAAAAAGTAATAGTGCTGAATCTTATTAAGATTCAGCACTATTACTTTTATGTTCATTCTCAATTACCTTGCGTAATAAAAATAAAAAATATATAATGGTAAAGATATATATGGTGCTTTAAAAAAGGTAAAAGGGAATGTGGTTTAAGTCCACAACAGCCTCCGCTACTGTAATTGGTTTGAAAGCTGCAAGTTATAGTCATTGGAGAAATGCCTAAATGCTCAGTCTCCTGCCGGAAAGTTCTTTCGGCTGAGCAAGAAACATTAATCTGAGAAGACGCAGTAAGTAAGTTAACCATAAGTCAGGAAACCTGCCATATATGATTTTAACGCTCGTTTTCGGAGGAAAAAGAGAGCAGAAGGAGATAAAAATGAAATATTCACGTAAAATGGTGACAGTACTATGCTATTTGACCTTGATTTTTAGTCTTGTGGCTTGTACTTCTCCAACAAACAATCCCTCAGCTTTTAATGATGCGAACTTGTTAACAACATCAGTAGAAGGTGAAAAGACAGCAGTAGAAGACGTACAAACATCCGTTACAGAAGTGCTACAAACATCAACTGGGGTAACTGAATATCCACTTACAATTACCGATTCAGAAGATCATGTGATAACCTTTGAGATAGAACCTACAAAGGTTGTTTCAATGGCACCGAATATTACAGAGATAATATATCAGTTGGGACTTCAAAGTAAGCTAGTAGGGCGTACAGATTATTGCGATTACCCTCAGGAGGTTCTTAATATTGAATCTGTAGGCACTATGAGAAGTCCTGATATTGAGAAGATTGTCAGTTTAGAACCAGATGTAGTGATTGCATCAACCCATTTTAGCGAGGAAGCAACTAGTAAGTTAACTTCCTTAGGCATTAAGGTTATAATTCTTTATGAACAACATGAAATAGAAGGTGTATATTCTACTATAGAAACGATAGGTACTATCTTTAATGTGAAGGAGTCAGCATCAACAACTGTTAATGAGATGAAGACATCCATTGCGAATACCATAACTCACATAGAAGGACTAGATAAGCCGTCTGTCTATTATGTGGTAGGCTTTGGTGAATACGGTGATTATACAGCAGGGGGAGATACCTTTATCTCACAAATGATTACACTTGCTGGTGGTAATAATATTGCCCAAAACTTATCGGGATGGTCCTATAGCTTGGAAAGTTTAGTGGAAGCAGATCCGGATATTATTATCATACCTGAAGAAATGAAGGCTGATTTTGAAATAGCCCCAAATTATAAAGATTTAACGGCTGTGAAGAAACACCGTGTATTTGGAATAAATAAAAATTTACTTGAACGACAGGGAATTTGTAATGCAGAAGGAGTAAGAGTCTTAGCAGAAATAATACATCCTGAAGGGTTCAAGTAGTGTGTGTAAGACTTTGAACAAGATAGATGGCAGCTATATTGTTCCAGGTCTTTTTAGTGTATTTACATTTAGGATTACGATAAAAAGATGAGAAGATTTAGAGGCGGAAATGATGAAAACAAAAAGAATCATTCTAATATTTATTTTGCTGTTAGGTATAGTTATATCAGCTGCTATTGGTTCTAGTGAGCTATCTGTTATGGATAGCTTGAAAATAATCTTTTCTCCCATACCATTCTTTGGAAAATGCATGAGTCCTTCAGAGACTACCGATATTTATTCCAAAATTGTATGGCAGATTAGAATGCCTAGAATTGTGCTAGCTGGTCTTACGGGCTGTGGCTTATCTGTGGTAGGTGCTACATTTCAAGGAATGTTTCGCAATCCGTTGGCAGATCCGCATATTTTAGGTGTCTCTTCAGGAGCCGCCTTAGGAGCGACTATAGCCATGTTAAGTGGAATCGAGTTTAATCTTTTAGGCCTTGGAATGATAGGAAGCCTTTCATTTATAGGTGCATTACTAACTGGTTTATTTGTGTGTCAGTTATCCAGTATAGGTAGTAAGTTATCGGTCGTTAATATCGTATTAATAGGTACTGCACTTAGTACAATGCTTTCCTCTATCATAGCCTTTCTCATGACCTTTCATCACGATAAGATAGAAAAGGTTTATTTGTGGACACTTGGGAGCTTCTTTGCAGCAACTTGGGAGAAGGTATTATTCCTAGCCATTATCACTGTTATTTGCTGTGGTGTGTTAATGATCTTTTCCGGTGAATTGGATGTTATTACCATAGGGAATGACACAGCAGAAAGCCTTGGCATTCATACTGTAAGGGTGAAAAAAATACTTATTATGGTATCCTCCTTACTGGTGGCAGCCTGTGTATCAATAAGTGGCATTATTGGCTTTGTAGGCTTGGTGATCCCTCATTGTATTCGTATGATGAGTGGCCCTAAGCATAAAGTGCTCTTGCCGTTATCATGTTTAGGTGGTGCTATCTTTATGATTATTTGCGATACCATTGCCCGAAGTGTAGCCGCGCCATCAGAGATACCTGTGGGAGTCATTACTGCAATATTAGGTACCCCCTATTTTATTTATCTATTGTTGCACAATAAGAGGGGGGTGTTGTGATAATGGATGGAAAAATGAAAATTGCAAAAAGAGAAAACCTGCTTGTAGAGTCACTCACTTGGAACCCTCAAAAAGATGGTAGGCCCATACTGGAGCATATTAGCTGCTTATTTGAAAAGGGGAATATCTATGGAATTATCGGTCCCAATGGTTCAGGAAAGACGTCCTTAGTAAAAAATATTCTTAGGTTCATCCAAGCTGAAGAAGGTCATATTATGCTGGATGGAATAAACCTCATGAATTATAAAAGAAAGCATCTTGCTAAAAAAAT
This sequence comes from Bacillota bacterium, assembly GCA_023457875.1. Lineage (GTDB taxonomy): Bacteria > Bacillota > Clostridia > Lachnospirales > Cellulosilyticaceae > Cellulosilyticum. The sequence goes on from JAEXBC010000192.1 coordinate 3,272, forward strand.
GGCTTTGGTTCCTCAAAATACTGCAATTGAAAGCCCTTTTTGTGTGTATGATATCGTTATGATGGGAAGAATACCCTATCAAAAGCGATTTGCTGATGCAAGTAAATTAGATTTCGAAATTGTAGAACAGGCTATGCGATTAACCGATTGTTATGAACTAAAGGATAAAAATGTTGCCACCCTAAGTGGAGGTGAAGCCCAACGTGTTGTCACTGCTAGAGCTATAGCCCAAGATACACAGTGGCTTATTCTGGATGAACCCACTTCTAGCTTGGATGTAAAACATCAGATAGATCTAATGGAATCTCTTGTGAAGCTCAATCGTCAAAAGGAAAACACCATTATCGCCGTACTTCATGATATTAATATGGCAGCTGTATATTGCAATCGGATGATTATAATGAAAAATGGACGAATACACAGTAACGGTAAAACGGAAGAGGTCCTTACAAAAGAAAATTTAATGGATGTCTATGGTGTAGATTTTGAGATTTTAGAAAATCTACGAACGGGAAAAAACTATTATATTCCCTATTATCAAACAAAATAACGATTGATTATAAGCATATGTATTAAGTCATAACAGCGTTCTATTTTATCAAAATATCAAGAAAGACAAAGATTATGATAAGAAAGAGTAATGTGTATTAAGTATAAATGGTATGGAGGTTTTGGCAATGAATTATGAAGAAGCACTAAGAATGATTAAACCACTAAATCAAATGGCCATCACACAATGTCAAGACCGCTGGAACAGTATTGCAAAGCCTTTACATAGTCTTGGAAAATTAGAAGCGGGTATTATACAAATTGCAGGCATTACAGGTTCATCCCATGTTTATCTAGATAAAAAAGCACTTGTTATTATGTGCGCAGATAATGGAGTAGTTGAAGAGGGCGTCACTCAGTCTACAAGCGAGGTGACATCGATTGTTTCAGAGAATTTTTTGGATATGAACTCCTGTGCTTGTATCATGGCAAAGCAAGCTGGCGTCAAGGTATATCCCATTGATATTGGCATTAATAGGGATACAAGATTACCAAATCATAAAAAAGTCGCCTATGGAACCTGGAATATGCGAAAGGGACCTAGCATGACCAGGGAGCAGGCAATCCGAGCAATAGAAGTAGGCATTGATACGGTATTTGAGTTAAAAGAAAAGGGTTATCATATCATTGCTACGGGAGAAATGGGGATTGGAAATACTACAACCAGTAGTGCGATCGCTTCAGTTCTATTGG
>JAEXBC010000193.1 GCA_023457875.1 Bacillota bacterium
CATTCAATGCACTATCTCCAAAGAAATTGTATTCACTTTTATCCAAACTGGCATAGTGAATAGGCAATCCTGTCAAGTTAGCATATTCATTGACAAGCAAATTATCTTGATATACCGATACTGTGTCTGGCAGATACACAATATAGTTTTTATGCCCAAATTCTATATCCTGCCAATACTCAACAAATGCAACATAATTCTCATGCTCATCATAGAGCGGGTAAGAATCTTCATTTGCAATAACCTTGCTCTTAATAATACCGTTATCTGTGTAGACATATTCAAAAGCATTTCCGTATGTATATAAATCCTCTGCAATTTGATAATCGGTCTTAGTATATATTCCCTTCTTGTAAATACTGTTGTATTTCTTTACAATTTCCTGCTCACCTGTAATGCTGACTGGGTTACCTACAACATAAGACGTATGAAAATTTATGATAGATTTTAATGTATTTAGGATGATTTTTGCGGTTGTATAGGTTTCCTCTTTGAATTTAAAATCCTTTCGCTGTAATATCTTGTGCATCCTCAAAAGGTAATTCTTAATTTCTATCACATTGCTTATTCTTTTCATATGCTCTGTTGATTCTATTGCATCTTTAAACCAACAAGGAATGTTTTTATCCATCGTATCACTTCCTTAAATATAGTTAATTTTTGATTTCATACCCACAATAGCCATAGCAAATGACATTACCAAATCATCATGACTTCCGGCTGTGGCTTCCATTTTTCCATCTTTAAATTGAAATAACTTCATTTCCGATAATAAATCCTTGCTGTTAATAACAATTTGATTAGTTTCAAAAAGTTCTACAAAATCATTTATCATGAGGGGTTTAGTTTTTGGGTTGGTTACAAACCCTACTTTTTTCTTTGCTATTCCTCTAGCATCATATTCTTTATATTTGTACATGTTATTGTACCTGTAATCATTTTTGAGCTTGTCTACTACGGTATGACCTGCACTTGCTTTTTCTACGACAAGTAAGGCTTTATTATAGTAAATGCCTACATCATTAACCAGTTCTGCAAATTGGAACGGCTTTATCTTATTGCTTTTAAATTCGGCAATCTGTATTCCCTCACTACTCAAAACATGGAAAGCAGAGTAATCCTGCCCCATACCCTCACCAGTATCAACACCTACATAATACTTATGTCCATTTTTGGGCACATCCCATAATGTAAGTTCATGTTTAAACCATGGTACTAAGCTAATTGGTAATCCGCTTGGTTTGCTGCTAATTGCTTTGACTTCATGAATGTACTGCAATCTGTCATGAATGAGTTTGGCACTGAATATGTTGCTGCCTGTACTGACAAAGGCTTCAACTGGATTAGCCGGAAATTCCTGTGCAAATGATTGTTCACTACTATTAGCGATTTTTAACCTTCGCCATACTATCTGGTCTAATGTTGCCCCTTGTGCTATTAGATTCTTTTCAATATCAGACAATTCATCATCCGTTGGGAATCTATCATGTAAGGCTATATATCTTTCTGAAAACATTCTATATTCATCAACAAACATAACCTTATCATCTACCCATGAAAAGAAAAACGGCTTATATAGGCTCTCTTTTCGCTCTGCCTTATTATAAAGTTCAGAAAAATAGTTCAGTCCATTAGCGGTAGATTCAAGAATGATTTTTCCATTAGGGGTTAATGCTTGCTCAATGGCAAGTAGTTGCTTATCAACAGTATCTTTCATGAATCCAATTTCTGATAAGTGGCAAAATCGAATAGTCAAACCTCTGGCAACATCCTTTGTTCCGCAGGTAGCACAAATGATTCTTGAACCATTAATAAATTTCAGTTCTTTCTTGTTGTTTGCGATAAGCTCAACCTTTAAGGCTTTCGGCAAATCATTATATAACTGTTTCAGTTTTTCAAAAATTGCAGTAGCAGAATCAATGGAATAAGACACTAAAAGGCAAGTAGTATTTGCATTGGTCATGGCAAGGTAAATGCTATAAGCACATGAAAGGGTTGTAATACCTAACTGGCGGCTTTTCAATACAATATTGTATTTATCCATTTCATGTAGCAGTTGTTTCTGCTGTGGATTCAATCTAAATCTGACTAATTTGCCGCTCTTATCAACTACGTTCATGAAGGATTCTATATAAAGAATTGGATTGCTCACAATCTTTTTTAACTTCTCTTGGACTGTCATTTTAACCCCCTTTCTGCATACGAAATAAGGGCATATAAGACGCTTTTATTCTAGTAAGCAATTTATATTACCCACCGAATAAGCCGCCCTATATGCCCTCAAAATGCTTATATAGTTATACTAAATCATCATCTTTAATGCCATTGAGTAATGACAGTAATTCACTGTCTTTTTCCTCGGCAAAGAACTTGTCTGAAAAATCAGTAAAAGCCTTAAAAGCATTTGTATCTTCTTTTGCCTTGTCATAATAAATGTTATATAGCTCAATCATTTTTCTTTGATGTATACGCTTTAAAAGCCATTTAATAGCGGTTTGTACATTCTGTTCCACCAACCAATTTTCACATGAGGATTCAGTCATTCCATCAGTAAAAGTAACGTAATTATTTTTTAAATCGGTAAATGACTTTATTCCTTGCTTGGGTAATAGGTGCGGTGCATATTTCCAAATTATGTAATATACTTTTGCATCTGTTTTTACCATACTTTTTAATTTCAGAATAATGCTTTCTTCTTGTGACGTATGTTTACCTGTTCCATATCCATCATTGCCAGTAATACTGTTTTTACTTCTCGCCATTTTTATCACCTAACATTTCAATGACTTTATTTAGTTTTCTTTCAATGCTGCACACCTTATTCCATAGCATTTCTTTCTGGATTCTTTCCATTTCTCTTGAAACGTCCTCTAGTGTCATCGGCATTTCTGCATTAATTTTGTTACATAATTGATTAATTTCATTACATGATTCTGTCATATTCATATTATCTTTCCTTTCACATTTGATTATCTGGTGAAGTCGTTCAATTTCACATATCGAAACCAAAAGGGGTTTTTCGCAATACTAATAGAATAAGATATTATCTTCTTTATCAGTATTGCCTAAAACCCCCCATGATTTAATTTTGTATAACAACAAACGGATAGCCGTTACCAGTGATATTGTATTTTTCTTTGATTTCCTTATTTGCTCTTACTCTCACTAATTCATAGGATAATAGAATCTCCTGCAAGCTCTTTTTGATCTGAATTTCCGTTGTTTGATAGCTATATCTGTTGCTCAATAGGCAAACTATATCTTTTTCAGTAGCAAAACCTTTTTTCTCAATACAATAAAAAAGACACTCCACAATTTGTGAAGTGTGTTCATCAGATTTTTTACTTGTACCCTGTGCATTCTCAAATTTATATTGAGGATAAACCTTATTTGCTAGATTCTCGC
>JAEXBC010000194.1 GCA_023457875.1 Bacillota bacterium
ATATGGAGAACATGCGGGGGATCGTTATATACCTTCTCAGATCAAGTTGGATAATCAGGATGAGCGTGTGAAGTTGCGTGTCGCTTCTTCAATTGTACGTGATACTAAGACCGGAGACCTCATTGTGAAACTCGTGAATCTGCTTCCGGTGAGTGTTGATACAGATATTCAGCTTCCGGCAATAGGTTCCATACAAACTGCTGCTAGCCGCACTCTATTGACTGGTACGCCAGAATCTACTCCTGTACCGGTGACGGATACGATCGAAGTGGGAGAGGCATTCAAACAGGAATTGCCTGCCTATTCATTTACAGTGATTCGGATAAAAACAAAATAAGTCTCTTAATCACGCTGCTTACTGCTATTTACAGTAAGCGAAAATTGGTATATTGTAAGCGAGGCTGTCTCATTTAGGGTTGAGGCAGCCTCGCTTCTGCTATTTGAAAGAAGGATATCCATGACTCTCCTTAGCTGCAATCAGCTTTAAATCGAGGGAAATAACTTGCATCTATAAACGATTTAACCGGTAAAATATGAAATTTAAGCGAGTTGCACAATGATACATCACTTTCATGTCATAATCACTTTTTGCTGTAAGTGCCTGAATTATAGCATTATATATTGCGTCTTCTTTTCTCGGACTGATCTACTCAATAGATAATACCGATTTCCGAAGGCTGTGTACTTGGCTAAAATCTCCCGCCAGCTAGTAGTAAAAAACTCGTAGAAGGCCTTTTTTTTCATTACATTTCGTGTTCCACATAATGTGGAACACCTGTCGCACATCATGTGAAACAGGAAATAGAAGAAAATAAATCTGAAAAACGACTGCTTAAATCTACGAATAGTCGCGCACGATACGGGTTAAGAAAAGACTTATTTGGTGAATTGAAGGCTCTGTTCTTGGGGAAGCGAGCAATAGCTATCGTTCCTCAGAATAAAGTGATCAAAAAAAAAGAAGGCGCATTGCAATGCGCTGATATACTGGGTGATACGCGAAAAAGTGATTATGACATGAAAGTGTTGTATCATTGTGCAAAGTGCGTATTAAAGCCTCGCTGATGAAACTAGGTACGCAAAATAGCTACACGAATATGTCCGGTTTGCAAAAGGAGTCGGAACTTAAGTCGTACTCCGGAGAATTGAGGCTCAGCAGAACCTTATACTTTTGCGTGTGATTCATAAATACTCCGTGTTATGGTGGCTTTCTGATATAGATTGGCAATCCATTGACAGGCAGTAGCGTCGTTATGACTTTACTTACGATAATCTTTTTCGTCTGACGCAGGCACTTATCTATAAGATCATGCTCGTTACACTAAGTTTGGCATCTCTTATAGGTATGACAAAACAGGAGTTTAATAAAAGATTTGAATAAGAGGATAGGTCGCATTACATATAATTTCTTAAATTTGCCTAGCAAGCTTACATTTATTCTGCGAGTTGTCAGAGATTGTAAGTGGCTCATGGTATGAAGAAAAAAACAGCTGGAGTAACATCACGAACAACGAATGTGTCTTTAATTCAAAGGACAACATTAATGCCTTAATAATAAAAACACGAATGGAAACAAATGAATATTTAATGGTGAAAACTAAATTGATAAATTTATTTTTTATCTCAAATGGTTAGAGAAAACTTAGACATAAGTTATGAATATGATAAGAAACACCTTAAACTTCAAATAGTCTTATTGAAAGGATATGAACTGCACAATATAGCTAGAGATATCGAGAATTCTTTTCAGAATTTCACTGTAGATATAGAATTTGTATATTTAACAAAGGATGAGTTTAACTCGAATAAAGGGAATTGGTTGCCAGCAAAATATGAATGGCTTCTTCATGTTTTATACTCAAAAGCAGAAATACGATGAACGAAAATTATATTAATATACAAATGTCTAATTTAGCAGATGCTTTAGTTCGAAATATAAATGACAATTTCATAAACATCTCTTTCGATGTAGCTAAAAATGGGTATGTCCAAGTCCGAATTATATTAGAGGAGTTTACAACAATCGAGGAAGAATATATAGAAGATATCGCTGGGGAGTTTACAGCAAGCCAGAAATCTGATATTCTTGAAGAGGTCGAAATTGTAGTGAATAAAGATATTGGTCCTCTTCGTTATATTGTATTTAATAGAAAATAATTAAGTCAGTCAGCAGTAGAGCTCAGAGTCACAAATGAGCTTTGAATATGAAGCAGTGAGCTTATATTCTACTAGAAAGAACGCAAATTCCTCTTCAATATCATTACGAACTTATTATATTTGCATTGTGATCAAATCTAATAACATGAGAAATATACTAGGTTCGCTTTTTAATCTTCAGAGGCTCTGGCTTTTACTATTGCCTTTTTTATACAATGCACCGTTGCATGCTGATGATGTTATCTCGAATCTAAAATTTAAGCAGCTATCTATTTTCAATAGCCTTCCTACCGATGAAGTGCAAAAAGTCTATCAAGCTAAAGATGGCTTCATGTGGTTTGCTACCAGATATGGATTTTGCCAATACGATGGCTATCGGACTACACTTTATAAATCAAACCTGTATTCACCGGATTTATTGACTAACAATAATGTGTATTGCTTAGGTGATGATAATGACTCTAATCTTTGGATCGGTACGCAGGAGGGCTTGAATGTATTGAATAAGAAGACAGGAGAAATACGTAAATATCTCTCGCCTGCCATCCCTAATAATATTGTATCTTGTTTACTTATTGCCCGGAATAATACAGTCTGGATAGGTACAGATACCGGATTGTGTCGTTATATTCCTGAACAGGACTCATTCGCATTTTATGATCTTGAGTTAAGTGGCGGTGTGTTGGGGCATTGTGCCATTAAATCTTTATTTGAGGATTCGGCGGGGGATATATGGATTGGTACATGGTCAAGCGGGCTTTACCGATATGCTCCTACTACTAAAAAGTTTTTTGCTTATCCTCAGATTAATGAGCGTAACTCGGCCCATGTAATTTATGAAGATTCTCAGAAAAACATCTGGGTGGGGAGTTGGGAGTGTGGACTTTTCTTGCTTCAGAATCCGAAGGATATGAAGAATGTCTCTTATATTAATTATAGGCATACGACCGGAGATGAACATAGTCTTTCTGATAATATTGTCTATGACATAGCGGAGGACTTAAATACTCAGACTCTTTGGGTAGGTACCCGTACGGGATTGAGTGTGATGAGACATAAACAGCCTGGGTCCTTCCTTAATTATAAATCCAAAAAGTCACCTTATCACATACCTTGTGATGAAATAAATTCAATCATACGAGACAACCTTGGGAATATGTGGCTTGGATCTATTGGTGGCGGTGTCTTGCTAACCGATACGCATCAGTCACCA
>JAEXBC010000195.1 GCA_023457875.1 Bacillota bacterium
CGCCCTCTAGAATTGGAATATTATTCCTCATCTTCACTGGCAATTAAATGGGTTCATTTATGCACGTTTATAGTATATATTAGGAGGAAATAAGTATGGCACAGATAGGACTTAAATATTTAATTTGCGCTCCCATAACAGAAACAGCAGCTACAGTTACTTACTCAGATGGACTGGTGATGTCTAGCGCAATCAAAGCTGACATTTCCATTGAAATCAATGAAGGAATGTTGTATGGGGATGATAGAATCATCGAAAACATAAAGGAATTTAAGGCCGGGAAGGTTTCACTAAATGGAGATCATCTAAGTTATGAAGTGCTTGCCTTGTTACTAGGACATCAAGTAGAAAGCATAACAACCGGTGGAGGAATGAAATTAACAGCAAAAGGTGACGATGATGGTTCATTTGTAGGGGTAGGATTTTATGCAACTACAATTAAGGAAGGGGCTAGAAAGTATCGTGCTATTTGGCTTCACAAAGTGAAATTTGGAATACCAAATGAAAGTCTTGAAACCAAAGGAGATGCTATCAACTTTCAGACTCCTACCATTGAAGGAACAGTCCTTACAGATATCTTAGGGGTTTGGAAAGAAGAAGCAACCTTTGATACGGAAACAAAAGCAAAGGAATGGTTGAATACTTTGGCTGATATAGGAGGTGTTACAGAATGATAGAGAAAGAAAGAGCTGCAACTATTATGATTGGTGGTATGCAGTATAATTTGATTTTAACTACCAAGGCTACGAAGGAGATTGCAAAAAGGTACGGAGGATTATCTAATTTGGGTGATAAGCTGATGAAATCAGAGAACTTCGAGATGGCTTTAGATGAGATTATTTGGCTATTAGCCTTACTTGCTAATCAAAGCATTTTAATTCATAATCTGCAAAACAAAGAAGATAAAAAAGAATTATTAGAGGAAGAAACCATAGAGCTTTTAACGTCTCCCTTAGAACTTGCAGCTTATAAAACGGCCATTATGGAGGCTATGTTTAAAGGAACAAAGCGTAATGTGGAATCAGAAGAATCGGTTCCAAGTGGTGGAAAAGAAAAAAATGTGAAAGTCGAGTAGATGACGAAGAGTTGTTTACTCGACTTTTATATTATGGAACGGTCCAATTACTCCGCGCGGAAGAAGAAGTGTGGCTGATGCCACTTGGTAAGTTGCTGGATCTATGGACGTGCCATAAGCAGTTTATTGGTATAGAAAAGCCAAAGATGGAATCTACCATTGACGATGTAATTCCAATATAGAAGGAGGTGGATAGCTTATGGCAGATAACTTTGGATTAAAGATTGGTGTCGAAGGGGAAAAAGAATTTAAGAATGCACTTAGAGACATAAATCAATCCTTTAAAGTACTAGGTTCAGAGATGAAATTAGTAGAATCTCAATTTGATAAACAAGACAAGAGCCTTGAATCCATTACTGCTAGAAACCAAGTGTTAAATAAAGAAATTGATGCTCAGAAGGATAAAATCAGCACTCTTGAAAAAGCCTTACAAAATGCATCCACTTCCTTTGGTGAAAATGATAAAAGAACTCAGGCTTGGGCCATCCAATTAAACAATGCCAAGGCTGAATTAAATGGCATGGAGAAGGAACTTAAGCAAAATGAAAAGTCACTAAACGAAGTGGCAGAGGAATTTGATGATGCAGAAAATGAAGCAGATCAATTCGGAGAAGAAGTTAAAAAAGCAGCAAATACAGCGGATGATGCAGAAGGTAAGTTTTCAAAACTTGGTGGCGTGTTAAAAGGTGTTGGAGTTGCACTTGCGGCAGGGGTAGCGGCTATAGGTGCTGCGGCAGTTAGTGCCGGAAAATCATTAGTAAATATGGCAGTGGATTCAGCTGCTTACGCGGACGAGATGATTACCCAAAGTACAGTGACAGGGATGTCAGTAGAAAGTTTACAAGCGTATTCATATGCTGCTGATTTAGTAGATGTCTCACTTGATACATTAACAAGCTCGATGGCAAAGCAAGTAAAATCCATGTCTTCTGCTCGTAATGGTTCAAAATCTATGCAGGAAGCCTATGATAAATTAGGGATATCTGTTGCAAACTCGGATGGAACTCTTAGAGATGGTGAAACCGTATATTGGGAAACGATAGATGCGCTAGGTAAAATGCAAGAAGGAGCAGAACGAGATGCCCTGGCTATGCAGATTTTTGGTAAATCAGCACAGGAGCTTAACCCTTTAATAGCACAAGGAAGTGCCGGTATTGCCGAACTTACCGAGGAAGCAAAGAAAATGGGCGCTGTTATGAGTGAAGATGCCATCAATCAGTTAGGTAAGTTTGATGATAGCGTTCAAAGATTACAGCAAGGTAGCGAAGCTGCCAAAAGAGTCATGGGAACAGTTCTGTTACCACAATTACAAACCCTCGCTGATGATGGGGTTAGTTTACTTGGGGATTTCACAAAGGGCTTAGTCGATGCAGGTGGTGATTTTAATAAGATTAGTGAGGTGATTGGAAATACCGTAGGTGGCCTTGTAAATATGATCATGGAAAATCTACCAAAGTTGATTCAAGTCGGTCTTGATATGGTGATGGCGATTGGTGGTGCTATTGTAGATAATCTTCCAATTATTATAGATGGTGCAGTGCAAATAGTTATAACTTTATTGCAAGGATTAATTGAGGCCTTGCCACAAATAACAGAAGGAGCATTACAACTTGTACTGGCTCTCGTAAATGGTATCATTGAGAATTTACCACAGTTAATTGAAGCAGCCATACAAATGATAGTAACCCTTGCAGTTGGAATAGGAGAGGCATTGCCCCAGTTAATACCAGCCATTATTGATGCCATTATTCTTATTGTAGATACTATCATTAATAACATGGACAAAATCTTAGAAGCAGCTTTTAAGATTATTGAAGGGCTTGCACAAGGGTTGCTAAATGCCTTACCAAAGTTAATTGAAGCTTTGCCAAAGATTATTGAGAGTATCATTAATTTTATCACTAACAATCTTCCAAAAATAATCGAAATGGGTATTAAACTTGTGGTTCAACTTGCAGTTGGTTTAATCAAAGCCATTCCTCAGTTAGTGGCAAGTATACCAGAAATTATAGCCGCGTTAATAACAGGACTAGGGCAAGCGGTGGTTTCAGTTACTGAGATAGGTGGAAACATTGTTAAAGGTTTATGGGAAGGTATCAAAGCTATGGGTACTTGGATAAAAGATAAAGTATCAGATTTCTTTGGAGGTATTGTAGACGGTGTCAAAGGACTACTTGGTATAAATTCACCATCTAAAGTATTTGCAGGCATAGGCGAAAATATGGGTGAAGGTATCGGAGTTGGGTTTGAAGATGCCATGAATGGTGTAGAAAAGGATATGAAAAAAGCTATACCAACTTCGTTTGATGTAAATAGCAATGTCAAAGGAATTACAAATTCTTTGTCTTTTACCCCAGAAGAGAAGGCACAAGGTTCACCGCTTATGGTGACAATCCAGACCTTTATTAACAATAGAGAACAAGATGTTGAGCAGCTTGCATACGAATTAGAATTTTACCGTCAAAGGGTAGCTTTTGCGAAGGGAGGAGTATAATGTTAAGTTTTGAATTTGCAGGTAAGAACAGTTACTTGGATTTTGATATTTATGTAGAGAAAAGACCCATTATACCTTCTCCAAAACGCAGGGTGTCTTATATAACAGTCCCAGGAAGAAATGGGAATCTAAAGTATGATGAAAATACGTATGAAGATATTACATTGGCAGTAGAGTGTGGGATCATTGGGGATGTGTATTCTAAAATCGATGAAATCAAAGCTTGGTTACTTGGAAGTGGCGAGAACAAACTTAGTTTTAGTTTCCAAGGTGACAAATACTTTCTAGCTCAAGTGGTTAACAGTATCGACTTTGAAGTGTCACTAAGAAAAATTGGTAAATTCATTATCGTATTTAATTGCAGGCCTTTCAAATATGCCATCAATAATGATCCTGTTGCGATTACTTCATCTGGTACCAACTTGATAAATATTGGAACTTTGATGAGTGAGCCAATCATTGAGGTGTTTGGTAGCGGTGATATCTTATTTCAAGTAAACGAGCAAGAGGTAACACTAAGCGGCATCTCTAGAAAGATAACTCTTAACTCGGCACTAGAAGATGCCTATGATAATATGTTACAAAATCAAAATAGTAAGATGATGGGTGAATTCCCCAAACTGCAAGTGGGTAATAATTTTATCTCGTGGATAGGGAATGTAACGAAAATTGTCATTACGCCAAACTGGAGGTGGTTGTAATGATATGTATTTACGATAAAACCATGGAAAAAGGTGGATTTGATAATAATGGACTTGCAGTCTTAGATGAGTGTATATCAGCTACCTTAAATAATAATCTAAATGGAGATTATTCTCTTGAAATTCTTTATCCAGTTACAAGTCATAAAGCAAAGTATTTAGAAGAACTTAATATTATCAAGGCAGATGGGCAGCTATTTCGAATTTATAAAGTAGAGCGATCACAAGTGGATAACTTAAAAGTAAAGGTGTGGGCAAGACATATTTTTTATGATCTTGCTTTTTTCTTTATTGAATCAGCTAAAATACTAAATGCAAATATGAAAGAAGCAATGGAGATGTCCATTCCACCGGAAGTGCAAGCTGTGTAT
>JAEXBC010000196.1 GCA_023457875.1 Bacillota bacterium
TTATTTAGCTTAGTAAGTGTAATCATATTTTAACTCCTATCGTTTTAGATTAGTAAGTTCTTGAAGCATTTCATCAGATACAGTAATAATTCTTGAGTTAGCTTGGAATCCTCTTTGTGTAACAATCATATCGGTAAACTCACTTGATAAGTCAACATTTGACATTTCAAGTACACCTGTGTTAAAGGTTCCTGCAGAACCAATACCATCAAATTCACCAGAGTTAGAGGTTGCTTGGTAAAGATTATCTCCTACCTTTTCAAGTCCCTCTGGATTATCAAAGGTTGCAAGCACAACCTGAGCGATGACCCTAGTATCACCGTTACTATAATTAGCTGTAATGATGCCATCACCACCAATAGCATAGCCTGTCATTTTACCTGCTGCATTACCATCTATTGTTTTAGGATCAATGGTTGATGCAGAAGCATATTGGGTAAGGGATGAAACATCCACTTCAATATTACTAAAGGTTGAGTTACCAATAACAACAGTAGCTCCTGCTGCAGCGCCAAAGTTAAGAGTTAACTTATCGCCAGTGGTGACTCCAGCAGCTGTAGCAGTCACTAGTTTACCATTGGCATCAAAGGTCATAGTTCCATCAATTTTTGTGCCTGCAGGTAGTACAAGTTCTTTTCCAGCTGCATCTGTTATTTTTAATAAAGATGGTGTATAGGTTACACTTCCTGTTGCTGGATCCGCAGCTCCCTTTGTTAATCGTACTGCCGCAGTGTAATAGTTTCCAAGACTATCGTAGAACTTAATAGAAGACTCTATTGGAGCAGTTTCTGTAGAACAAATATTTCCTGTGAAGGCGGCTTTAGTAGTAAAAGTCGGATTTGAGGTTGTAAACTGAGGATTGGCTAAATTAATACTTTGTACCTCACCTTTTACAATCTCAAATTTACTGCTATCATCATTATACTGAGATAGCCACCCCTGTACCATCATACCAGCAGGGTTGATTAAGTTGCCTGCTGCATCTGTTCTAAGTGCACCTGCTCTTGTAAAATATGTACCATTCGCGTCTGAAACAACGATAAAGCCCTCTCCATTAATCATTAAGTCAAAGGGATTATCTGTACGCTGTGCAGCGCCCTGAGTCATTAGCATATCAATAGAAGAAACATTTACACCTAAACCTACTTGCATAGGATTGGTACCACCCTTACCTGTCTCGTCACTAGCTGAGCTAGCACTAGATAAGGTCTGTGAAAAAACGTCATTAAAGGTAACGCGTTGTGATTTATAGCCTACTGTATTCACATTGGCAATGTTATTACCAATAACGTCCATTCTTGTCTGATGAACACGGAGTCCGGAAACGCCAGAAAACATTGATCTCATCATAAAAATCTACCTCCTTATTGTTTGTATTTACCATTACATGGATTGATTATTTGTTTTATTCATTACTATTCTTTATATGTTTAATAGAGTAATAGTCTACTAGCTGAGCCTTTTCTTTGCCCTTAACATAAACACTATAACTATTATTTTCGCCAATCAGTATGTATTCTGCTATACCTTCAATGGTTTGATCCTTACCATCACTATCTTTATAAGTGGCAGTCACATAACGGCCTGTAATACTTGGGGTCTCCACCATATTCTTGAGTTCACTGTAGCTTACCGTCATCTTGTTTTTATCTGTTCCGATCACCATATAAGCCAAACCGTTTTTCATCTCAATACCCTGTACTTCACCTTCCACCATCACTGTCTTCTCAGTACCATCAGCAGTCTCTTGCTTAACCATTCCTTGAACAGTTTTTCCAATTAACTCATAAGGTGTCTGATTTGTTTGAACATCACTACTGTCATATACTTGATAAATATCACTCAGTTCAACATCCACATCACCAATTCGCATCACAGGTGAATTACCACTTAATTTCACATAATCTACTTTACCTACCAAATACTCTGAGGTACCTGTCGTTGCATCCTTGTGCAAATATTGAACATATTTTCCAATCATACCACTCGCTAGTTGTTTTTCAGAAGCTTGTGCCACATTGGTCATTTGTTCAAGTGCAGTAAACTGAGCAAGCTGTGCTAGCATTTGTGAATTGTCCATAGGTTCAAGTGGATCTTGGTATTTCATTTGCGTTACTAATAAATTAAGAAAAACATCTTTATCTAACTCTGACTGGTTCTTTACTTCGTCTGACACTTTTAAATAATCGCTGTCTAAGGTAACGCCACTAGAAATCGTGTTTGCCATTATCTCTCCTCCTATACCATATAATCTACTTCTGAATCACTAAGTATCTCTGAACTTTGTTCTTGATCTTGCTCTAGCTCATCAACGCTTTGCATATGTTTTGATATAATTTCTTGAATTCTTCTACTTGACTTCTGCTTTTGTTGTTCCATCTGTGACCTAGATGTATCCTGTCTAATATCTACTTTTACGTCCGATACATTGAGTCCTCTCTCTTCTAAAGCTGCCTTCAACTGGTTCACTTCATTTAAGATGAATGCTTTTGTTTTTTCATTATCTACCTTGATATCTGCAACAAGATTACCATTTACCTCTACCATTTTAATACTTAAAGTTCCTAATTCCTTGGGGGTAAGTTGTAAGTGTAATTCATTTGTTTGACCTAATTGCTTAATATCAATTTGTTTAATAAGCAAATCCTGGGGCACATCAATGGCTTCAGCTGGAGCACTAAAGCCTACTTGATCGCTTTGCCACATCTGTGTATATTTTGAAGAAGTAAAGTTATGTACTGGAACAACTATTCCTAAGTCTGGCTGATTGGTCTCTTGTAAGGCTGTAGCCTGGGCAAGTTGCTTGGTGTCTTCACTATCTTTTATGGGCTTTAGATTTTGCTCCGCCGCTGCCTGTGTTGTAACTTGTGCTTCTACTTGAACAGCTTTCCTTTCTAGTTCACCTTCTGATTTTGTCTCATCTTGACTAGTAAGATGATTTTGAAGAATAGGAACTGAGATTTCTTCCGTCACAGATGCTTCCTTTTGTAATACAGCCTGATTGATATGAGGCTGTATACTTTGATTTACTCCGCTTTCACTTTCATAAAGTCCTTCTAAGCGCTCCATTATTTTACTAATATTTTTTATGCCATCCTCCATAACAAGTAACTCCTCTGGATTACTTTCAGGATAGACCTTGCTCAAAAACTCACTAAATACTTCCGTTTTTAATAAATCTTGGGGTGTACATTCCATTTCCTCTAAAATTTGGCTAATTTGTTCAACTGGAATATTTAACATTTGACTAACAAAGGCTAATGCTTCGTCATTAACTTTTTCCTCTTCTTGAACCATATTGGACTCGCTTAAGTTTTTTTCACTTTGATCCAGTTCTTTTACCTCATCAGATTTTACATCATTATCCTTTGATGTGGTTTCATTACTTTGAGGTGCTTTTTTCTTATCTATAGATAGAGTACTCTCATCGTTTTCCTTAGTAGACTGACTAGATTTAGCTTTATCAAATTCCTTGCTAAATGAATGACCTTCAACTTTGGAACTACTACTAGCTTTCTTACCCGCTCCACTATTAATGGATGGTGCTGGCACATTAGCCATCAAAGAACCTATATTCATTTGACCCATAAAACTTTCCCCTCCTTTACTGTATTACATCGACATTTGGTGAAAGTAACTTAATAACCTGTGCTGCTGCACTTGAACTCATACTGCTTAAAATTGCAGCTTTTTGGTCTTCCTTCATTCCAGTAAATATCATATCTACAAGTTCAGAATCTGTTGTAAGGAGTACTTCTAATGCTTTTGCAGCTTGGTCTTCCTCCATTTTTGCAATTGCTTTAGATAATGCCTCTTGCTCATCAGTTAAAAGCTTCTCCTTTTTAAACTGCTCGTAAAGTTTAGCCGCTGTCTCTGGATAAATGCTTTCAAACTGCTGAATAAATAAATCCGTATTGCTTTTAGCAACTTCCTCATCCCATGCTTCCTTTTGATCCATAAAATTAGCATATTGTGTTTCATAGACCTTTAGGGTTTCATTTTTTGTCTTTAAGTCACTATTAGTCTCCTCTAATTTATCTATTTCACTTTGCAAAGTGGCAATTTCTGTTTCTTGCTCCTTCAATTTTATTAATAATTCTTCCCTTGATAATTCCTGTTCTTCCGAGAAGGTAGGCACCAGTTGCCCCACAAAGGGAACGCCTTTCAAAACATTAAATAATGGTTTCCTAAAAATATAACCTACACCGATCAATATAATAAGGAAGATTCCTATAAAAAGTAGCGCTTTCCCCTTTCGTTTTTTTTGCTTAGAGGGGAGAATACTTGTTGACTTATTAGGTGTTACAATTTCAGTTTTATTGCTTTTCATTTATTCATCCTCCTCTTTCTTAGTTCCAAATCTATATGTCACAATCTCATCCATAATACGATTTTCTTCCTGCTTTTCTTCATCTTTATATACTTCAAACTGGATTTCCTTAAGCTTATCTAAAATTTTTCTTTGTTTCACAGCCTCTATAAGCTCATTTCGCTTTTCTTCAACTTGTGCTGCTGCCACTACAACCTCTTTTGATTTTTCCTCAATAGCTCTATCCATGTAAGCTGTATAATGCGTGAGTTGTTTTAGCATCTGAATATTTACCCGTTTATCACTTTGCTTTTTAGCTTGCTCTATTGCTAATTCTTTATTTTGAATCAAGTCTTTCTTTTGTTGCTGTAACGATTGATAACGACCATTAACAATAGCAAGTTCTCTTTTCTTGTTGTCTTCAATCTTTTCCTTTAGTGATAGAACAGGTTCTAATTTATATTTAAACATATCCTCACCCTAACTTAGTATACGCTGCATATGCTGTATGGTATCCTCAAAGCTAATTTTTTCGCCCACCGTTTGACAAAGAAACTCATTAATCAATCCGATTTTATCAATAGCAGCATCTATCTCGGCACTACTACCCTTATTATACGCACCAACATTAATTAAGTCCTCTGCATCCTTATAAATTGCCATATGTTTCTTGATTTCTGTTGCGTAGGCTTTGTGTTCACTAGAAGCAATACCACTCATAACCCTCGATATACTAGCAAGTACATCTATTGCAGGATAATGCCCTTTGTTAGCAAGCTTTCTAGCTAAAACAATATGTCCATCTAGAATACCCCTAGCAGCGTCAGTAATAGGTTCATTAAAATCATCACCATCCACTAACACGGTATACATTCCAGTAATACTTCCCTTATCAGAGTTACCAGCTCGTTCTAATAGCTTAGGCATCTGAGCAAATACCGAAGGTGTATAGCCTCTTGAAACGGGTGGTTCACCAATAGCCAGTCCTATTTCTCTTTGAGCCATTGAAAACCTTGTCAATGAATCCATCATTAATAACACATCTTTGCCCTGCTCTCTAAAATACTCAGCTAAAGCAGTCGCTGTCATAGCCGCCTTTAGTCTCATTAGGGCAGGTTGATCTGAAGTTGCAACGACTACAATAGAACGCTTAAGTCCCGCCTCTTGTAAATCGTTTTCAATAAACTCCCTCACTTCCCTTCCTCGCTCGCCAATGAGTGCTATTACATTTATATCGGACAATGCGTTCCTTGCAATCATACCCATTAAGGTACTTTTTCCAACACCGCTTCCTGCGAATATACCAATCCTTTGTCCTTTTCCAATAGTAAGCATACCATCAATTGCCCTTATGCCTATCTCTAATGGTGTTGCGATACGATTGCGTTCTAGAGGATTAGGTGCCACGTTGTCAATAGGCTGTTCATGTAAACAATGCATTTTCTCTCCTAAAATAGGCTGAGCACGCCAATCCACAACTTTTCCTAACAAGCTTTCATCTACTTTAATGCTCAGTTTGTCTCCATACGCTCTTACTTCACAACCAGGACCAATACCATCTAGATTACCAAGTGGCATTAATAATAAATGCTCTCCCTTAAAACCAACCACTTCAGCGGTGACCACTTCTTTGTCTCCTCTAGGCTGGATATAACATATATCCCCTATATTAGCAGCTGGACCAAGGGATTCTATTCCCATGCCAATAACTTGTGTAACCTTTCCTATATAAGTCCAAAGTTTATTCTGGACAATTTGTTTGTATTTATCTAAACTTATCATCACTATCCCTACTTCACATTTTGTAAAATTCTTATATCGGAAATTACTCTTTCCAGTCCTTCTTGAACATCATATCGAATACTTCCGTGACTGGTTTCTACCATGCAAGTCGTGTCATTTAATGCTTCACATGTTTCAAGTACAACTTGCTTCTTAATCTGTGTAATCGCTTCTTTTTGTGCTTTGGGCAAGCGTTCAAACAGGCTGGGCGAGAG
>JAEXBC010000197.1 GCA_023457875.1 Bacillota bacterium
TGGTATTTTGTTTAATCATGAGAGTGAACGCAGGGGCGAGACCTTTGTAACTCGTAAGATTACTCTTGCTGCTGCTCGTATTGCAAAAGGTAAGCAGGATAAATTATTCTTAGGTAATCTTTCTGCTTTAAGAGACTGGGGATATGCTAAGGATTATGTGGAATGTATGTGGATGATTCTTCAGCACCCAACACCTGAGGATTTTGTTATTGCTACTGGTGAATATCATACTGTTCGTGAGTTCTGTACTTTGGCTTTTAAATATGCTGGAATTGAACTTAAATGGGAGGGAGAAGGAGTGAATGAAAAAGGTATTGATGTAAAGACTGGTAAGGTTTTAGTGGAAGTAGATCCAAAATATTTCCGTCCTGCAGAAGTTGAACAATTATTAGGAAACCCAACAAAAGCTAAAACACTTCTAGGTTGGAACCCTTCAAAAACACCATTTGAAGAATTGGTGAAAATCATGGTTGAGAATGATCTTAAGATTGTTTAGTTTTTATCCACAGATTTGCACAGATTAACACGAATAATTTTTTATTTTTAATCGATATAATATATTAATCTGAGAATAATCGGCTTGCCGCTTGCCTTAGCAAGAATTTGTGAAAATCTGTGGACTAAGAAAATGAAAATCTGTGGACAAAAATAAATAAAATAAATTATGACTGATTTATTATTTGATTTTCCTTTTAAAAAAGAGACTTATAATATTATAGGTGCTTGTATGGAAGTTCATAGAAGTCTCGGTAGAGGTTTCTTAGAAGCTATTTATCAAGAAGCTTTAGAAATTGAATTTATTGAAAGAGGCATTTCTTTTGAAAGAGAAAAGCAAATAGATGTTTATTATAAAGATAAGTTATTAACTAAGAAATATATTGCAGATTTTATTTGTTATGATGATATTATTGTTGAATTAAAAGCATTAGATGGAATTAAAAACGAAAACATATCTCAATTAATTAATTATTTAAGTGCAACAAATAAGAAGATTGGGTTAATAGTTAATTTTGGAACAGATAGTTTGCAATATAAAAGAATTGTTAAATAGTATTGTTTATCCACAGATTAGCACAGATTAACACGGATTAGTTGTTTACTATTGCTAAAATTAAAATATTAATCTGAGAATAATCGGCTTGCCGCTTGCCTTAGCAAGAATTTGTGAAAATCTGTGGACAGAAATAAGAAATATGGAAAAGAATAGTAAGATATATGTTGCGGGGCACAAGGGACTTGTTGGCTCTGCTATTTGGAATAATTTAAAGAATAAGGGTTATTCTAATTTGATTGGTCGCTCTTTTAATGAATTGGATTTAGGTAACCAAAGGGCTACTGAAGATTTTTTTGAAAAGGAAAGACCTGATTATGTTTTTTTGGCTGCTGCACATGTTGGGGGTATTGTTGCTAATAATATTTATAGGGCAGATTTTATTTTTAATAATCTTCAGATTCAGAATAATATAATTGGTTCTGCATATAAATATGGGGTTAAGAAGCTTTTGTTTTTGGGTTCTACCTGTATTTATCCTGGTGATTGTCCTCAACCTATGAAAGAGGATTATCTTCTTACAAGCCCTTTGGAATACACCAATGAACCTTATGCTATTGCTAAGATTGCAGGTCTTAAGATGTGTGAGAGTTTCAATATCCAATATGGAACAAATTTTATAGCTGTTATGCCTACCAATCTTTATGGTCCTAACGATAATTTCAATTTAGAGAAAAGTCATGTTTTGCCAGCACTAGTTCGTAAAGCTCATTTAGGTAAATGTCTAATTAATAATGATTGGGAAGGTTTAATTAAGGATTTAAATAGATATCCAATTGAAGGAGTTGATGGAAATGCAAAGAGAGAGGAAATTTTAGAGAAATTAAATAAATATGGTATTACAGTTTCAGATAAAGGTGTTTCTATTGAGATTTGGGGAACAGGTAAACCATTAAGAGAGTTTCTTTGGAGTGAGGAAATGGCTGATGCATGTGTGTTTGTTATGGAAAATGTAAACTATGAAGACCTTAAACCAAAAAATACTAAAGAGATTAGAAATTGCCATATAAATATAGGAACTGGAAAGGAAATATCAATTAAGGATTTAGCTTATCTTGTTGCTCAAAAGATAGGATTTAAAGGAGATATTCGCTTTAATGAAGATAAACCAGACGGAACAATGCGAAAACTAACCGACCCATCAAAACTCCATTCCTTAGGTTGGCATCATAAAATTGAAATTGACGAAGGAGTTGAGAAAATGTACCGATGGTACATTTCTTGATTTTTTTTGTCCACAGATTTGCACAGATTCTTGCTATGGCAAGCGACTTTGTCGATTACACACGGATTTTTGAATTATAAATTGATATTTAACCCTGTAGGGGTCATATGTTTATAGAAAAACATAATTGTTTTCCCAACAAATACGACCCCGAAGGTGGTCGCATGCAAAGGGCGATGTTTTTATTTTTTTTTGATAAGCGTTTTACTTTTTGTGGAACGCTTTTTTTCTACCATAATGTCGCTCCTCCGGAGCTTTTTTGATTGTGAATTGATTTCCTTTCTACCATAATGTCGCTCCTCTGGAGCTTTTTTGATTGTGAATTGATTTCCTTTCTACCATAATGTCGCTCCTCCGGAGCTTAATTGATTGTGTATTTATTCCTTTTCTACCATAATGTCGCTCCTCCGGAGCTTTTTGGATTTTGTATTGATTTTTTTTCTACCATAATGTCGCCCTTCTGGGGCTTTGTAGGGTATTCCAAAAGCCACGTAGTGGCGAAATTATGGTAGAAATATTATATTGTATCGTATTCAACAAAGCCACGTAGTGGCGACATTATGGTAGATAATATTGTATGGTATTCCGCAAAGCCACGTAGTGGCGACATTATGGTAGGTGAAATTATGGTAAAAAAATCATCTTATCGTTGAATACAAATGTCTTTTGTGTATTTTTGCAAAATAAAATTATCATTCTATGGCAAATACATATTC
>JAEXBC010000198.1 GCA_023457875.1 Bacillota bacterium
CTTAATTATACCAAGGGATAACATAAATGTTTTTTGTTTTGCTAAAAATAATACTGGTAATTTAATACTGTAAATTTACTGGAACTGTTTTTGCACGTTTATAGTAATTATTAGTTCTAAATAAATAAAAGAGCAATACAGCTAGAATTTAAATTAGCTTTATTGCTCTTTTTAAGTGTTTAACAGGTTATTTATTCATTTTTATATCCTATTTATGCATTTTGCGACAGCCGGTGTGCCATTTAACTTATGATTATACACCTTTAAGGGGCGACCCACAAAAATCACACGCCGCAACCGTACCCTTGATAATTCTATTTGCACCACCACAATTTGGACAATTGCACAAGATATACTCCATTTGAGGTGCATTTGAGGTATTTGCTGAAACAGAAGGAAGAACCAATCTGTTCTCCGCTTCATTAATATAGGCATTTATGAAAAAACGCTTATCAATCATCTTAGTAAGATTTTTCTTTACTTCATCTACTGAAGTCCCCGTTGCTGCAGCTATATTCTTAAGAGATCCAGTGGCATCTACCGAAAGCTGAGATATATATTTCTTAAAAATCTTCACAAGTTTCTTTCTTCTAAAAGCATCAAGTATACAAGCTATCCCTATCAAAAAACAAATCGGATACATAATCGCATCTATGCTTGTAAAACTATAATCTTCTCTAAACGTATTGCCCAGCAATGCAATCGTCATAAACACAGTCCATACCCATCCAAAAATCGCCTCTAGCTTTTGTATGATCTTATTAACTACGATTGCTGCCTTTGAACTATTCATGATAGTCATCTCCTTTCCTTATTAAATTCCACCCTGTTTTACAACATGAGACGAGATCATATCCTTACCTTGGGTAATATAAAAACCTCTAAAACACTAAATAGCACGCTACTCATCAAAGCCCGACCTAGTACCATTAGGTTTTACAAGGAACTTTTATACTCTTTCGCCTATATTCTAGATATTCCATATTATCTATTTACTTTTTCGTATTTTAACTTGTAGTATTCCCATTTGTGCATTTTATCAATGAGCATCTGTTGCTGCTCAGTCAATTGATTCGTATACTTACCATCCTTGGTTTGATAGTAGTTCTTATAGAATACAGGAATTTCTTTTCTTAGGTCATTAAGAAAATCCATGTACTCATCCTGGCCTTTAAAATCTAATAGTTCTAACAGCGTCGCGCCAAGGAAATTAGCATTTAATTTTTTCTCTGGTGAAAGCCCTAATTGTTTCGCCAACTCGGATAAATTCATGGTCTTTCCTGCTGCTTGGTTACTCCATATGATGTATGGGGTACTATAGGTATTGATTACTTGATCGACGCTATCTTCATTTCCCACATCAAGCCCTAGCGCTTTATAGGCTAGATAATTCTCTCCTAAATTAGGAAGATGATCTCCAAAGAAAACTAATACAACCGACTCGTCCTGGTCATTAAAATAATCCGTTAAATCCTTAAGCATTTGATCTGCATCTCTGACACCTTCTAGATAAACAGAAAAGTAATCCTTTGCTTCCTGGGAGATTCCCTTTACAGGCGCCTGTTCAATCGGCAAATCACCATACTTCTTAACCGTGTATACCATATGATTCTGGATTGTTGTAATATAGCCGAAAATCGGCGCATCATTTTCTGCTGTTCGCGTTTCAAACTGCTCAATAAGTCGCTGCATTGTCACCTTATCAGAAACCATATTCCCCTTATAATCTTCTTTAGAAAAGGCTTCGCTATAGATTTGATCTTCTATACCAAAGTACTTGTATACGCTAAATCTATTATAAAACCAACTTTCTCCTGGATGCAGAAAAAACGTCTGATAATCATTCTTTTTGAAAATACGGGCTAGGGACTGCGTATTTCTTCCTACCACCCTAAAGGCAGAGGTTGCTACACTATTTAACAGATTGGTCTGCATTCCTGTCATCACGTCAAATTCCGTATTCGCCGTTCCTCCACCAAAACCAGGTACCACCAAATGTCCTGAAATAGCATTAGGTGATTTGGCCAGTTCCTTGAAATTTTTTAAAGGATCATTATCTTGGTTATAAGCAAATTTAGGGTCATTAGAGATATCAGAAAACGCTTCGTTCATAACGATAAATACATGAGGCTTTACTTTTGGCGATTCTATATTTGCCGCATGATATTCTTGTATCCATTTTTCAACCTCTTCTTTAGAAAAATTCTCTGGTTTCTCAACTGGATAGGTATTGAGATTATATAAGAAGCAATAGGTAAATCCTAATTCCGTATAGACTCTTGTAATATAGCTTCTACTACTTACGTGTAGCTTATGATAATAAATGTCTTTTGAGCTATAAATAAATGCATTACTCAAATAGGCAGCTAAAATAGCAGCCACAGCACCTCCAATTTTAACGCCAATAGGAAGCTTCTTAAACTTTAAGAACCGTCCCCCTATAATAAACACCACAATCGATATAATCATCAAGAAAACTAATATATAGTTGAGTTTTATTTCAAAACTTGAAATCGCTTCACCCGCCTCTTGGAGCAATTGTAGGTCTCTTGGCACAAAAGGATCATCTCTAAGTTCAACCTTAACCGTGTTAATCAGCGATAAGAAATTAAATATTGCCCCTGTAATAGCTGCCGAATAGCATACATTATTGATGATAAAATAGAACAGCAACAATACTAGTAATGGCGGCAAATAATTGACAACTAAAATAAGTGGTTGTTGCAATATCAGCCTTATTACACCTTTAAACGAACCAGGTTGAATGTAAAAGGTCGTCATCGTCACAAAACCAGCTGCCCCCAGCAAAAATAATATGGTCCATATCCAGCCCAACTGTATTGGTTTCCATCCAAATTTGCTCCTCTTATTTAAGTCGCCTCTATTCTTTTTAAATCCTGAAACTAACTTTAGTGATTCCATCTTTTTCTCCTTTGTAAATCTTTGTTTAAATATGTTCCCCTATCAAACCGTTTACTTGCTAGCTAAGCATCCCCTATCTACTGCTATTTGTATTTTTATATTTTATAATAATATTCTGATATTAAGATTATTCTTTATCATTCCTTTATTTTTATATCACCTTTTGAGTTTATTTGATTATAGTATAGATCCTCAATCTTAACCTTCGCTTGACTGGAGCGTAAATGCCTGCTCTTGTTTTATCCTTTGGTTTTATTTAGTCTTTGCCTTTATTATCGTTCTATACTAAAATATAATTGGTGACTCAAAATCGATTTATACATATGAAATTTTACTACTCTTATCAAGAAATTTCAAATTACAAAATAAATCTACTCCCTTTTTTCATCGTTGTCCATCTTACTTATGACATTGTATCACTTTTGTTATTTCATATGAATTACTTTATAACGAATACTCTCAT
>JAEXBC010000199.1 GCA_023457875.1 Bacillota bacterium
GGCTATGATATTTCCACGGAAATAGGAATGAACGAGGCGAATGAAAAGGGCCTTTTTAAAACAACCTGTGTGGATATGGTTACGGATGCTGTCCATCTTTTAGAGGAACTTGGATACTAAAGAATGCATCCATATTTTATGGTAGTTTTAAAGTATGAGATCCATAACAAAAAATCATTAGAAAAGGAGAATGAAAATGACACCAGAAGAAATTTTTAGTTTATTGAACCAAAATCCAGTTTTTCATCTAGCTACAGTTGAAGGGGATCAACCTAGGGTACGAGGGATGCTCTTATTTAGAGCTGATAAAGAGGGTATTATTTTTCATACAGCCTCAACAAAAGATTTATACAAGCAAATCAGTGCCAACAATAAGGTTGAGCTATGCTTTAACGCCAATGGTACACAAATCAGAGTAACAGGTGAGCTAGAGGAAGTTAAGGATGAAAACTTAAAGCAAGAGATTTATGAGCATCCTAGCAGAAAGTTTTTACAAGCATGGAAGGACAATGGAATCAGCGATTTACTTACTATTTTTAGGCTAAAGGGTGGCAAGGCAGTTACTTGGACAATGGCTGAAAATTTTGCGCCTAAAAAAATCATTCAACTATAAGGCTATCAGTGAAAAAGAGTTTGTTTAGAAAATAAAGTCAAAAATTATTTTTAAATTAGGTATTGTAATTTGTAAAATATCAATATATAATCTACACAAAGTGAATAGGAACGTAGCAATGGGGCTAACGTTAAAACACATTTTTATGTGTTTTAGTTGTTAGCCCCATTATTTTTTTCCTTATTCATCAAGAGTAGCTTGTGTATGGTGGAGCATATACAAGAAAAGGCACCAAAAAATTGGAGTATTTGATAGGTGGTGATAGGCATGTTAGATATTAATTTGATTACTTATTTAGCAAAGCTGTCAAAGATTGAGATTGATGAAGCTGATAAGGAACAACTCGTATCCGAGATGAGCGCAATTGTAGAGCTAATGGATACCCTAAATGATGTGAATATGGAGGAAGGCATTAATCTGAACGGCGCTGGAGTAGGCCTAGAGGATTTAAGAGAAGATGAAGTAGTACCTTCTTACGATAGGAAGAAGCTTCTTAATAATGCTACTTATAAGAAAGATGGATTTTTCGTAGTACCTAAAATTATGGAGTAGTGGGTGAGGAGGAGCGTTATGGCATTATGTGATATGGGTCTATTAGAGCTTAGAGAGCTATTAGATAGCAAACAAATTTCAGCAGTTGAATTAACACAGTATTATTTAGATAGAATACAGAAGTTCGATCATCAAATAGATAGCTACATTACAGTGTGTAAGGAAGAAGCAATTGAGGTGGCAAGACGTGCTGATGAACTCATTGCAGTAGGTAAAGCAAATATACTTACCGGAATTCCTATTAGTCTTAAAGACAATATTTGTACAGAGGACATTTTAACAACTTGTTCTTCAAAGATGTTACACGATTTTGTACCACCTTATAATGCTACAGTAGTTCAGAAACTTATGGAGCAGCAAGCAGTTATATTAGGAAAGGTGAGTATGGATGAGTTTGCAATGGGTGGATCTACTCAGACTTCATATTTTAAGAAGACCAAAAACCCATACGATTTTGAGAGAGTGCCAGGTGGATCTTCAGGTGGTAGTGCAGCAGCAGTAGCAGCTAGACTTTCAGTTGCGTCACTTGGTTCAGATACAGGGGGGTCTATTAGACAGCCAGCAGCCTTTTGTGGGGTGACAGGTATGAAGCCTACATATGGCACAGTATCTCGTTTTGGGCTTGTAGCCTTTGGTAGTTCCCTTGATCAGATAGGACCAATTGCTCATAGTGCTAGAGAATGTGCAGCTATTTTAAATGTTATTTCAGGACACGATGTGCATGATGGGACGTCTTCTCGCAAAGTTATTGACTTTAATGGTGAGATTGATAAAGACATTAAAGGACTTAAAATTGCTTTTCCAAAGGAATTTTTTGAAGAAGGTATAGATGAAGAAGTAAAGACAGCCGTTCTTAATGCAATCAAAGTATATGAGGATATGGGTGCAGAGGTTATTGAAGTATCTATGCCTAGTCTAAAATATGCTATTGCGGCGTATTATTTACTTTCCTCAGCAGAAGCAAGCACTAACTTATCAAGGTATGATGGTATCAAATTTGGTTATTGTACCCCAAGAGCTAAGACCTATGAGGAGCGTATTACTAGGACACGTAAGGAAGGCTTTGGAGATGAGGTTAAGAGAAGAATTCTTCTTGGTACCTATGCTTTATCGAGTGGTTATTATGATGCCTATTATAAAAAGGCACTTTATATTAGGGAAAAAATCAAGGCTGAATATGCAGAAATTTTTGAGCGCTGCGATGTGATGATTACACCAACAGCACCTACAACAGCTTATAAAATAGGAGCTAATGAAAGTGACCCAGTTAAGATGTATTTAGCAGATATTTGTACTGTAACCGTGAATATTGCTGGACTTCCAGCGATTAATACAACCTGCGGTTATGGAAAAGATCATATGCCAATTGGTATGTCAATTGTAGGTAAAGCGTTTGATGATGCAAAGGTTATTGGAGTAGCTGATGTGTTTGAAAGACAATTTACATTAGTTAATGCTAGTTTATAAGAGAAGCGGAAAGAGTAGGTGAGAAAAATGCCAAGTTATGTTCCAGTTATAGGACTTGAAATACATGCACAGCTTCTCACGAATACAAAAATCTTTTGTACTTGTGAGGTGGATTTTGGAGGAGAACAAAATACACGTTGTTGTCCAGTGTGTACAGGACTTCCAGGGACTTTGCCCGTGTTAAATCAGAAGGTTGTTAAATATGGTGTCAAAGCAGCACTTGCCTTAGGCTGCCAGGTGGGTCAGTTTACAAAAATAGATCGAAAGAATTACTTTTACCCAGACCTACCAAAAGCCTATCAAATCTCTCAATTTGATTTACCCATTTGCTTAGCAGGTAAAGTAAAAATTGAAGCAGATTATGGTGAAAAATACGTAGGTATTCATCATGCGCATATAGAAGAAGATGCAGGCAAGCTGATTCATGATGATATAGAAAATGCAAGTTTAGCAGATTACAACAGATGTGGTGTGCCACTGTTAGAAATAGTATCACAGCCAGATATGTCTTCTGCTGAAGAGGCAAGGGCATACATTGAAAAAGTAGCAGGACTGCTTCAATATGCAGGGGTAAGTCTTTGCAGAATGGAAGAAGGGTCCCTCCGAGCAGATGTTAATATTTCACTAAAGAGGCCAGATGCTACTAAGTAAGGCACAAAGGTAGAGATTAAGAACTTAAACTCGCTAAAGTCAATTGTTAGAGCGATTGATTATGAAATTGAAAGACAAACGAAGCTTTTAAATGCTGGAGATGAAGTCATTCAAGAAACTAGGAAGTTTAATGATAATAGAGGCGTAACCTTATCTATGCGAAGTAAAGAGGATGCCCATGATTATCGGTATTTTAAAGAGCCAGATGTGGTGCCAGTAGTCATTACTGATGAAGACATAGAAGCGATTAAGCGTGAAATGCCAATGCTGATAGATGAGAGAGTAGACATTTATTTAAATCACTATGGATTAAATTCAGCTGATGCAAAGATATTAGTGGCAGATAAAGCTATTTCTGATTTTTATAACGCCGCAGTAAAAGCTTATGACAATTATAAGATAGTAGCAAATTTTGTGATTGTTGAACTACTTAAATATATTAATGAAGGGGAGCTACAGAGCACCCAAATCC
>JAEXBC010000200.1 GCA_023457875.1 Bacillota bacterium
ATCAAGTGAAAGCCGATGTCGAAGATTTCGTCATTAATCGTCAAGAGCTGGCTATCTGGTCAAATGAATATTTCCTGCAAATCTCAGACATGATACAATTTGAATAAAGCCCCACCTAACCATAAATTTATAACATTGTCTTCCAATCATAGGTCATAAAGACAAGCTTTATCAAGGGCTTCCCCCTTTTATAGCCGATTCCCTACCTGGAAACAGGAGATATACGTTCCGGACAAGTAGCATTGCCTCCGGACTACACCTATTATATCTTGAAATTTGCCGAGAGTGATGATTTTCCTTTCACCAATGTAGAAATGGCTTATTATGAGATGGCACTATTAAAAACTTCTCATTCATGATGGATGAAAAAGCGGCTTGGCATATCACTCCTGCCTACGACCTTACCTTCACTACCCATTTGGTAACCCCCTATTGGGCAGAAAGAATAGATCATCATTTAAGGCACTTATCCAAACAAGCAGGTAATAAAAAAACGCCATGAAACGATTAAATTTCATGGCGCAATGCAATATAAACAGAAGATGCTTATTTAGCCTCTTCGATTGTACAAATACTCACACGGTTCCAGTCGGGATCCGAGAACATGTTGCCCACACCCTGTCCTTGTGCAAGAATCCGTTCACTGCTTATTCCGTATTTCTTTATCAGCATATCTTTCACCGCATTCGCTCTGGCCAAAGCGATTCGTTCGTTAATCTCGGCACTACCTTCGGGTGAAGCATACCCCTTGATCACCACTTTCGCCTCTTTATTCTTCTTCATAAACGTACCTATTCTCTCCACATTTGGCAGTTGAGAGTTGTCAATGGTTGCTTTCCCCTGACGGAATGTTACCACAGACTCCAGCATTCTGGTTGCAGAAGTTTCCACCACCTTTTGAACCACCGGTTTCTTGTTACGGCATTCATCCAGCAATGCACCCAGCTCCCTGTTCTTTGCGTTCAAAGAAGCCAGTTCCTCCTTATCAGCGTTTAGTCGGCTGCGCAAATCATTAATGTCACTGTTCAGAGCATCAATTTCAGATTGGCTATACGCTTTAGCGTGACCAAAATGATGTTTACCGTTGCTGTTCTTAAAATGATAGATCAGTCCGGCTGTCAGCTCCACAAACGCATTATTAGCATTGAAACGGCTTTTATGCTCAGCAAAATCGCCATCCATATCATATACCAAAGCCGGTTTCAGGGCAAAAGTCCACGCTTTAGCCTCACCCAGGTTGAAATTAAAATTCATCCCCACTTTGGTTGACCAGGTACTGGCATCACCGTCTCCATTCATGTAAGCATGCATCCAGCCGGCACCCAGCACAGCTTCCATTTCAAAGAAACGAGGTTCGCCCAAATAACCACCCAGCAGATTCGTTAGGTTTGTTTTACCTAAAAGGCTAAAATTAGATCCGTCAATGGCCGTTTTACTGGAGCTCGTATTTATGTACCCCATACCTTCAATACCCAATCCGAATACCGGAGTTAGCTGTTTAGAAAGTTCCAGTCCCACAGCGGGACGCATGTTTTTCAAGAAAGCACTGTGCTTAAAAGGAGTTACACCACCTGCGCGCACGCCTACTGACCAATTGTCACGCACTCCGTTTCCGTCAAGTAAAGACTGACTGTTAGCATGTAAAAAGGGAACGGTTAACAACAGAACAAACAAAATTTTCTTTTTCATAATTAAATAATTTGGTTAATACGAATATATAACAAAGTATAATTAATTATTGTTTATTATTATCTTTCCAGAAGTAATAACCCACATAAAAAAGCCCTTTCCCAATCCTACTACAGACTGAAAAAGGGCCAAATATTAAAATTGAAAAGTTTGTTATCTACTACTGATGTACGCCCCATCTTTCACTTCGAAGATGATGGAAGGCTCTATTACATTAATCGTGTGCCATGCCCCTGCCGGAATCTGCATCCCGTAGAGCCCCTCAGCTGAACAAAGCAGTTGGCGAGACACCTCACGGAAACCACTTTCACAGGTAGCATCCTGCACCTCCTCATAGATAATTTCCTCTAATTTGCCACGCAGACAAACCACGGTCTCCGACGTCAGCTCATGCCGATGAATAGGCACTATCGTTCCCGGTAGCAAAGCATTCAGCATCCGTTGCGAAGTATCCGCCGACGAGTTACGCAAATCGTAATTCTGTCGCATCCGAGGCGATACAGCTGCCTGAGCCAACAGGCTATCTAAAAAGTCATTATTAAAAATCTTACTCATACACACAATTACTAAATCTTATTTCTTGAGCGAAGCCAAATACTCCTCATGCAAGTGATAATACTTCTTCTTAAACCATATATAAGCCACACCCAGTACCACCAAACAAATCACCAGATACACCCAATGAGCCGTTACGGTATCAGGTACCCCATAAATCAAACCAAGAGATATCACAAGCTGCAAAGCCATATATAGAAGAGACACCTTCACATGCCCAATCTTCAGCTCATTCGCCATCAGCTGATACGCATGCTTGCGGTGCGCCTCCCCTAAGTTCTCGTGTAGCTTGATGCGGTGACAGATCGTCAAGCAACCATCCACTCCATACACCAGCAAGAACAGCAGATACGTCACATCACCAGTCTGTATGATCAGTTTACCAATGGCAAACAACAAGATGAATGCAATGCCTATACTACCTACATCCCCGGCAAAACACTTAGCCTTACCTTTGGGTCGGAAGTTAAAGAAACAAAATACTACTACCCCCAGAATAACGGTAATCAAGAAATTCTGATCAATGAATTCACTCTTCATGTTGATTACTGCAAGAGGTCCCAGCACAGCTAACGAGTACCCCGCAGTTATCCCGTTTATGCCATCCATAAAGTTAATCACGTTGGTAGCCCCTACACACACAACGAGTGCTATGACCACCATCCACCACATCTCCCAGAGCATGATGCCCAAGATCCAGAACATCAACGCCATAGCGGTGAATTGAGCTACTAAGCGAACACTATCCGGCAGAGAAACGACATCATCAACAAAGCTCACCCCGGCAATCAGGAAGAGCCCAATCAGGAACGGCAAGTACTCAACCACCGGAGACCAATCCCCGTAAACACCTTGAAGACCAACCCAGGCAAGTGTTGACAGAGTGAATATTATCCCGCCGCCTCGAAGTACAATTGTTGAATGAGATGAACGTTCGTTCGGTTTGTCTATGATATTGTATTTATAAGCAATCTTGAAATAAACCAATTCCAGTGCCAATAAAACAATAAAGATAATTGCAAAAGAAATATATATGTACATTACACTATCAAATTAGTTATTTCTTCAAGCTTTCTGCTACTCTCCTCAAACTCTCCTCAAATGAAACCAGTTGATAGTCGAAGTCCATCTTCGACATTTCAGGATCATAATAATAGGTAGCAAACATTTTGTTAATAGGTTGAAGAAAAAAAGACCCTAGCCAAACAAAAGGATTCAGCCACTTTGTTATCCAAACCTTATGACCTGCAGCTTTAGCAAAATAGCGAATGATTTCAACCGTATCCGCTAGCTCTCGATTCTGAGGATAGAAGGTACCACTTAACTGACGCAGCATAGCTTGCTTTACGAACTCAGCCAAATTATCAATATAAAGCATGGAACGCTTGTTGTGCCAACAAGGAAATACAGGCGTTTTGCATGCCAACTTTGCTAAACGAGGGAAGTTACCTTTGGCGTTAGGACCATAAATCATACACGGCCGAAGAATACATACTTTGAACAAAGAACTTTCCAATTGTTTTATTCCGTTTTCAGCCTGAAGTTTTGAATCGCCATAGAAGCCATTAGGATTCTCCTTAGTCTCTTTCGTCAACATCTCTCCTTTTAGACTCTGGCTCTCATGGAACACGATTTGACTACTCATGAATATAAACTGCTTCACCCCATTAGCCTTCGCATGTTTTGCTACTTCAATGGTGAGGTCACGATTCACCTTATAATACAAAGGTTCCATCTTTGGATCTGCATTTACATGCGCAATACCTGCGACATGATATACCACATCATATTTTGAGTAATCAGCCTGCTTCCAGTTATCTCCTATTGTGTCAACTGCATCAATCTCAAACTCTAATGATGAAGAAAGAATATATTTGCGAACACTCTCACCAACATACGAACCTAGGCCTGTAATTAAAACCTTGAACATTCTATTTAGTTTAACATTTAATCATTGAAAAATATTTTTTTTCTCTTAGGGTATCCAAAGAAATATCCATACTTAGACCAATAAGTTAATAAGCTATGATAAAAAACCAAAGCACTGCTCTTATTAGATCGAGCACTGCGAGTTCCTTTATACTGGATCTTTACTTTTGGATAATAAACTACTTCGTAACCTGACTTACGTATTCTCGTACACCAATCTTCATCTTCAACATACATAAAATAGTCATCGCTCAAACCTTGTGTAAGTTCATAAATCTTCTTTGGTACCATAATAAATGCTCCAATAATCCAATCGACTGTTTGAGGTTTACTATAGTCCCTAGACCTGTCGAGTAAACATTCTTTCCTCAAAAAGATACGTTTAACCTGCCTCCACACAAATGATTGTACACTAAGATAATTTCTACAAGAATCTTGAAGTGTTCCATTTTCATCAATAATTTGAGGAGCAATCGCACCAATTTCGGGGTGATTTACCAGAAAATTAACCATAGGATCAAGATTCTCATGAAAAGAACAATCAGGATTCGCTATAATTAAATATTCACCAGTAGCAAGTTTTAATCCATTATTCATTGCGTAAGCAAATCCACCATTACGCTCATTAAAACTCCATTTTACATCAGGATAAGTTTCAAGAACCTTTTTCCTTGTTGTCGCATCATAACAAGAGTTACTAGAAACAATTAATTCAACATTAAATGAAAATCCCTTTTTTAATGACTCTATGCACGTTTTCAACTCATCAAGCGAATAATACTCAACAACCACTATAGATATATTCATAACTTAAAGATTCTCAAAAATTTATTAGCTATCGCTAAAGGATTAAATTTCAAAATCTGCTGCTGTATTTTGCTTTCTAACGTCTCACGTTGATGCAAAAAAGCAGAAATACCTTTGGCAATACTTATTTCATCAGTTGGATCAACCATAATAGCCGCATTACCTACAACTTCAGGTAGCGATGAATTATTAGAAACTATAGCAGCTTTATGATGGTAAAATCCTTCCAAAGGAGGTATGCCAAATCCTTCATATAAACTTACATATACGACACCTAGACAATGAGAATATAATATGTCTAAAGTTCTATCATCGGCATAACCAGTAAATTTTACGGATTCCTCCATCTTGAGTTTCTGGACTTCTTCGTAAATAGTAGCAAATCCCCAGCCTTTGTTACCAACGATACATAATTGACAGCCTGGATTTTCTTGCAAGAAATGCGAAAAGGCTCTAATAAGTCTTTCAATGTTTTTACCTGGTTGCAAAGTTGCAACAGATATAAAATATGGCTTAGATAATTGATATCTTTGTATCAGATTAGGATCAGAAAGGCATTGAACAAGTTGCTCATTATCTTTAATAAAATTATAAATCACATGAACTTTATCTGGAGATACTTTAGTAATCTGACAAATATCTTTTTTACTATTATTAGAAACAGTTACTATCATAGAAGAAAGCTTGGCAGCTAGCATTGTTTCAAATTTCAAAAATTTCAACTTTAATGTTCCGTATTTTTTATTGAGCATAAAAGGAACCATATCATGGATAGTAACAATCTGCTTAGAGGGCAAAAATAATAAAGGTATGGTCATGTATGGGGTAAACAGAAAATTTGCTTTCTTAAGCTTTAATCTAAATAAAGTATGCTCGTATAATCGTCTTATCATTGCAGATTTCATATCAGGTACCCTTACAATTTCAGCATCTTTAGGTAAATTAAAGCCACTAAAATCAAATGAATTTTGAGCATAAAATATAAAGTGATAATCTTTATTATTACATTCATGCAATTGGCTAAATAATCTCTTAGTATAGATTAAAGTACCAACAGATTTATTTGAAGAAAAACCTATTAAATTAACATTAATAATCATTTTGATCATACTTTCAAACTATTAAACTACTTTCATTTTTCCCTTTTTGACGCATATTTAATAAATAATAAAACAAATAGTGGAAGACGATTAAAGCAGTAAAAGTTGCGAGTGAACCTTTTACCGTATCAAATAAGAGTGATAAACAGATGAGACTCAAAGGAGAATGAATACGATAGAAAGTATTTACACTCTTTCTATAAATCCAGAATATTAATAATGTATAAACTATAGGTCCTAAAATTGGATGCATTAAATATGCATCAGATAAATAGAAGAAGCCTCCCATTGGATAATAAATTCTACCCGAGCTGGAAATCAAATCTTCAAAAGTAGGAAGATTACCACCAATACGGACAATATCTAAAAACCAATTTATAGAGCCATTAAATAACATAAAAAACTGACTAATCGAATAACCTTTTGAAGATGTATATTCAATAGCCTGTACCAACCCATGCGAACCTAATAGACCTTCTCCAAAAATTGGGTATAATAAATTTGTAAAGTCCTCACCATTACGGATTGACCCTAATACAAGTAAAGCAACTATACCCGCAATAATAAACATCATTGTCTTTTTGGTCGGCTTCATGTTATAAACAAATGCAACAATCAGAATTAATGCATTTGTTCTTTGAGTACTAACAAATGTTACAACCATAAAGAGTAGCAATACCAATAGCTTCCATTTTTGCTTTATGCTTTTTGTAAGGAAAATCGCGACTGAAAGTACCGTTAAGATATTTCGCATATACGCAGCCATTGATGCACTCTCTGCCCCTTCGCCCGTTGACCAATTAGAATTCAAATTATAATAAAAGGCAATAGGAAAAAATATCACATATAATATGATTGATTTTTTAACTTTTGGAACACTGCAATATACATTTGATTCTCTAATTATTGGAAAATTCCTCAAGCAAAATGCGAATGTTATTAATGCAATTGATGCTGTTTGCAAAACAATGGAGGCGATTTCATCCGTTGATCTATTGAATGACATATTCTCACTGAATCTTGTACTTATTAAAGAAGAATAAGTAAGATAAATCGAGAGGGGATATAACAACAAAAGTGCCCAATACACATATACAAATACGTTATTAATTTGTAGATGTGCTTTTTTAATTGAACTCCAAAAAAAATAATTGGCTAAACAATAAGCAACAATCATAGTTATGGGAGTAATTAAAGATTATTTTTAAGATAATTCTTGTCTACCAAATGAATTTGAGATTCAAATCTAGAATAATAACGCATAAGTTTCATTAACTGCATGTATCTACTAACACCTATTATTTTTAAAACAATTCGTGATAACATGTTCAGGTAATAAAGCTGTTTTCCATATGTACTACTTACATCTTCTTGTTTCATTTTTGGGATGGAAGTAGAATTCTCACTCGGAATCAATCTACTAGAAGAGAGTACTTTAAAGTAGTTCGAATTAGCATCAAATGGATTATTCACGTCATGGCCCTTTTCCACTAAAGAACGATATATTCTTCTATGATATGGCTGAATGTTTATTCCATTAGAGAATACTGAATAAGAATAATTCAATTTTATGTAAGTCAGAAATAGTTCTTTATTCTTAATTAGGAAGTCCTTATAATAATTCAATATACTGTGAATATCATCATAATCCGCAATCAATTTTATGTTTTTTTGTTCGACCAAATTACCAATTAAAGATTTGTAGTTATATCCAGAATAGTGGACAAACAAAAGTATATTCTCAACAGAATCACCAGAAATACGATTCTTTACATAAAATGTGTTATCTTTCTCTATAACACGTCTCTCATAAAAATTCCATGGCGCAAGATTACATCCTAAGTGTCGATCAATTTTCACTTTTGTATCAAAAAAACATGGTAAAAAATCCATCCATCTTTGATCATAAAAATAACTTTTATTAACGTCAACGAAACACTTATTTTCCAATCTATTTTGCCACCATTTTAACATTAATCTCGAATTATCATCATTGTGAACACCAATAAAACCAAGATTATACAAGCCAGAAAAGAGAAGCCCTTCTTCAGTTATCTGGCCTGAAAATTTTTCTTCGATAGAAGTAACATGAGGCGTTATTAACATCGAGTGGTTACCCAATTCATTCCAAATATGATCGAGTTTATTAAATACTAGAATGTCGGGATCCATATATAAAACATTGTCACATTTTTTGTTATTGAATACCCATTCTAAACAATATGGTTTAATTGATGTACACAATTCTGTCAAATCATATTGAAAGGACATTTTATCCCATGTCTCGGCAGGTATATTCAAGACATCTTTTGAAATATAAACATTAGACGGGATATTATATTCTTTTTTCTCATCATCTAAAAATTCATCAGCCACAAATATATAAAAATCAACATCAGGATTTGATGCTTTTATCGATTCACCTAATATGCTTGATAGGCCGATATAATTTTTGGCACAAATTGTAATTATTGCATTCATATTTATTCTGTATTTTTATTGACAATAACATTAGGATTACCATATACAACACTATTATTTGGGACATCCTTTGTAACAACACAATTAGCAGCAATAACAGCTCCATCTCCAATTTGTACTCCTGGAAGGATTGTTGCCTTATCACCTATCCATACATTACTCCCAATAACTACAGGACCTTTAGATAATAATTCTCTTTCAATTGGTGGATAATTAAGAGATCCTAAAGAGGTGTCTCCATGTGAATTATCAATGATTGTAACCCATTTGCCAGTTAACACTCCATCACCTATAGTAATCTTATTTATGCATGATATATGATTAAATGCACCAATAGCACAATCTTTTCCTATAATAATTTGTGGATTATATTTTTGATTTCCATAAGAATCCCACGCTGTTAAGTATGTATCGTGAAGAATACAGGTTCCTTCTCCGATCGAAATATGCTTCTCCCCTAACAAAAAACCCATCCTCTCGAAACGAACGGTATGATGACATTCTTTAAAAGCAGGTATCATCCAAAGAGATCTTACCCTAGATAAGAGAAACAATACCCTTCTATGAATTTTATATGGATAAACGTATTTTTGTAATAAAACAAAAAAAGACAGAAGCAATTTAATCATTTTTTCTATATTTATTATATATGTTTATTATATGATCTGCCTGTGCAGCATATGAACAACATTGCAATGCGTTATTCCTACAATTATTTGACATTTTTTCATATACGTCTCGATCTAAATGCATCATATCATACATTGCTTTTGCCAAACCATTCGTATCTTTTAATGGTACGCAAAAACCTGTCCCTCTATCCTTTATCAGTTCTTTTACAGATCCCATGTCGAAACCGACAACAGGCGTTCCACAGCATAAACTCTGGCCAACCATCATCGGACCAGCATCATTCACAGAAGGACATACAAAGAACGAAGCTATAGAGAAAATTTCCGGGAGCTTATCCATTGGAACATATCCCAAATTATAAGAATCAAAAGGAATCTTTTCCTTTATCTTTTCATATTCTTTTCCTGCCATCAAAACTAAAATTTCATTCACAGAGTCAACCATCTTTTTTAAGAGAGCAAATGACTCCAAAAGATAATCTACGCCTTTTTTCTTATCCGCTAGATTTTGACTTGCAAAGAAAATAATATGCTTCTTTGATTCTGGAATATGATAGGTATTTCTATATAATGAAGGATCAAGAGGCTTAAAAACATCAGTATTAATAATTGCACTTCCTATTCCAAGTTCACATGTTACATTTTTTAACAGATATGATCTTTTATAAAAGTCCATCATATAGAGGTTTCCATAAACAATTGGCTGCACTTTGTCGTATACTTCCTTTCTATATCTAACGTTCCATGCTGTATAATCGTTTGTATCATTAGACTCAAAAGCTGGGCAACATCCACAACCAGTCATATAATTATCACAACCATTAGTAAAATGACATCCTCCGCTCATATGAGAATAATCTACTCCTAAAAATTGAATCTGACAATGTAGCTTATCATAAATTTTATCAATTGTTTTAAAGCTTATCATGCCTTGCCAAAATACGACTAAGACAAGATCGTAAGTTTTTTTAATATTCTTTAAAACCATTGATACAGGAACAGGAGGAGCATTTTCCTTGTCATAACTAAAAAAATAGCCTTCTTTCAATGGTTTACGTCTGCACAGAAACTTTAAAAATTTCCTTGCTATCCCATAAAAGAACAACCCAATGCCTTCCTTCTTTAAGACATATTTAATATCCTCTCTATTCGGCTCGGGATATTTTAGAAGTAAATCTGCATCACACCCCTTTTCTTTTAAAGCGGAATAATATTGATCTGCTATTAATGCTGGTCCTTGTTTTAATGAACAGCTACTTAATATTAGAATCCTAGGAGTTTTACTTTGCATAAAATTCTTCAATCGCGGTAATAATGTAGTTTACCTCGTCATTGCTTAATTCAAAAAACATTGGCAATCTTACCAAGCAATCAGCAAAATGATCACAATTAAGAAGTTCTGGTCTTTCTGAATAATGCTCAGTGTAAAAATCGCTTTTATGTAAAGATAGGTAATGGAATGGTGCAGTGATACCTTTCTCTTTGAGATGAGCAATTAGATTTGTTCTTTCGTCAATGTTTCGGCA
Source organism: Bacillota bacterium (assembly GCA_023457875.1). Taxonomy (GTDB): domain Bacteria; phylum Bacillota; class Clostridia; order Lachnospirales; family Cellulosilyticaceae; genus Cellulosilyticum. The sequence goes on from JAEXBC010000200.1 coordinate 10,720, forward strand.
AACCAAATAAAACATATGTGCATTATTTGTCGCGTAAGTAGGAATATCAGGCATATTAAAGCAACCTTCTAATGCCAATTTATTAAGACCATCAAAATATTGATTCCATATTTCTTTTCTGCGATTCTGAATTGAAGTTAGTTCCTCTAGCTGTGCCAAAAGGAATGCAGCATTGATTTCCGCTGGTAGAAAAGAAGAGCCTGTATCAACCCAGCCGTATTTATTAACCATTCCACGGAAGAATTCTGCACGATTAGTTCCCTTTTCCCATATGATCTCAGCTCTACGAACAAACTGCTCATTATTTACTACAAGAAGGCCACCTTCTCCTCCAGCTGTAATATTCTTTGTTTCATGGAAGCTAACGCAACCAAAGTCACCTATACCTCCTAGAGGGCGGCCTTTGTAAAACGAATCAAGTCCTTGAGCATTATCTTCAACAACGAGGATACCATACTTATGAGCTATTTCCATAATAAGATCCATATCACAAGCGACACCAGCATAATGAACAAGTACAATAACTTTCGTCTTCTCTGTGATCAAATCCTCTAACTCATCAGGATCAATATTTGGATTATTAGAATAACTATCAGCAAAGATTATGTGGGCACCTTCGCGAACAAAAGCCAACGCTGATGATACAAACGTATATGAAGGTACGATTACCTCATCACCAGGCTTGATGTCACAAAGAATAGCAGCCATCTCAAGAGCATCAGATCCTGATGTTGTTAATATAGCTTTTTTGAAACCATAGCGATTCTCAAAGAATTGCTGACATTTCTTTGTAAAAACTCCATTACCTGACAGTTTTCCGGTATGAACTGCCTGATACATATAATGAGCTTCCTTACCGGTAAGGAATGGCTTGTTAAATGGAATCATATTCGATATTTATTTATAATTTACTATTTCTTTTTTAAATTTTGCAGGTACTCCTGCATATAATCCTTTTTTATTACAATCACTAATTACAACGGCCCCACCCGCAATTGTTATGTCATCAGCAATAACAACATCATCGATAATTGTTGCATTTATCCCTACAAAGCATCGAGAAGATATATTAACATTACCAGCAATTGCACTACGTGGTGATAAATATGAATGAGATCCAATAATTGAGTTATGAGATATACAAACTCCTAAATTGAGTAATACATTACAACCAATAGATACATTTTCATCAATAATGGACCCAGCATATAAAACACATCCTTCACCAACATATGCCGTTTTATCAATTATGCACGAAGGATCTATTAGAGTTGCAAAAGGAATATTATAGATAATTTTATAATTTTCATAAATATATTCCCTGAATGCAAAATGCTTATAACCAATACCACATACAAGATGACTAAAAGTACCTTTTTTAAAACTATCAATAATATCATTGATTCCCCCCAAAATCTGATAGCCATGGATAAAAGTACCAGGTGACATAGAATCATCAAAATAACCCACTATTTTATATCCGATCTTTTCTGCCAAATGAGCTATCTGAACACCTAACGATCCTGCGCCAATTATTGCTAAATTCATAATGTAAACTTACTATCTGATTGATACAAGAAATATCCACTTCTATCTGAACTACATGTCACGTTCCGTAATTCCTTATCTGTTATCTTTGATTCAATAATCTCAGAATAATTATTAGCATTATTGATTATTGGTAAGATATGCTTTGTTTCCTCGCATAAAAAATAGACACCAGAATATTTATTAAAAATCTTCTTTGGTTCCTCAAATTCTCCAAGAGCTACTTCTATAACACCTCTTACAAAATCATAACCAGTTGAAAGACGAACAAGATCAGAACCAATAAAATCGCCTCCCATTCGTCCACCGATCTCCATAACAGCGATCCTCCCTTTATTAGTAATCTTATATTCTGCATGCGAAGCACCATCTGTTAAACCAAGTGAAGTAAGGGCCTTTTTAGTAATATCATAAATCTTATTAAAAATATCTTCTGGCAATGTCGATGGCTGATGATGTTCGAGCTCAACAAAATGAGGTGCCTCTGTCGTAACCTTGTCTGTAATCTGCAATGGATAATGCTTACCCTGATACGAGATAAACTCTACACTTATTTCACGTCCTTCGATAAATTCCTCAACCATAGCTTCTCTCTTAAAGGATTTATCCAGAGCAACATTAATAGCGGAAAGCAAATCTTTTTTACAGGATATCTTAGAAACACCTAGCGACCCCGAACGATCAGAAGGCTTTACTATCAATGGATATGACATCATTTCCAAATCCTTCATGAATTGGTTATCTTTAATAAGATCATCTGTTACCATATTATATAATGGACATGGAATACCTGCCTTCATAAATGCATTACGCATAAGAAACTTATTATTAGCACGTACTGCTGATTCATAATCATTTCCTACAAGACCCATTTTGTTAGCAACATAAGCAACAGTAGGAGCTGCAACATCGCTGGCAATAGTACAAATTCCATTAATTTTTTCTTCTTGACAGATTTGTAGAATAGCATCTTTCTCCACAATAGAAATAGGATAAAACTTATCACATATATCTGCACATATTGATCCTTCTTTCCATGCAAAGCAAATAGTATACAATCCCATTTCTTTTGCTTTTTTAACTAAAGGATTCTGAAGATATGAGGCACCAATTATTGCTATTTTTTTCATATTTTTTTAATAATGTAATTTACGAAAGCTGGATATTTCAAAACAATCTAATATTTTTAATCCTTTCAGAAAAATGATTGTATATATTAATCCATATTGTTCGTTCTTCGAAGTGAAACAAAAAGGATAACAAAACGTAAAATAATAAGCCAGCTCCCCCGCCAACAAGTAATTGAATATACAAATTATCAAAAAATTGACTTATAGTATAAGTAATTCCGCAGGTCACAATATTCAGTAAAAAAACTTTCGTTTGACTACAAACATGCTCATAAAAACACATATCTAAAGTTATTTTATCCAAGTATAAATTTATAAACAATTCTAACAAAGTACTTATAGTAATGCCCCAGCAAATGGCAATAAGTCCAAAAGGTAGAGTAATTACCAAAATCACAACAGATAATATTCTTTTAACTATCTGTGCTTTCAAATTTAATCCAGATTTTCCTATTACATTTATTAAACTACCACTTTGTTCCAACCACGCATATACTGCAAAATTTATACAGAAAATACGCATCATTGGTATAGAACCGTGCCACTTATCAGTCAATAATGAAGTAACAAGAGGGTTTGCTAATGCAATAATTATAGCTATAAACGGCAATATAATATAATTGGTATAACTTAAATATCTATAATAGTTTTTCACTAACATATCCTTGTTATCTTGAATATCACACAATGCAGGATAAAAAACTTTATATAAAACATTTTCAATGTTTACAGAAGTAATTTGAGACATTGCAAAAGCTCTATCATAATAGGCCAAATTTGAAGAAGAATATTTTTTACCAATAACCAAACCATAAATATTTAAATAAATACCTGTTAGAAGATTACTTAACATTAATTTTGAACCAAATCCAAACAATTTTTTAAATGATTCTTTTGAAAAAGTCATTTTGGGAATCCATCTAACAAAATAAAAGTAAGAAAGGCTTGTGAAAAATTGCATAGTTATACTTTGAATTACAAGCGCCCAAACTTCAAGCCCATAATATGCACAAGCAACACCTACGCAACCACTAATAGTTACAGACAATAAGCTAACTTTAGCTTGGGGTTTAAATTCTAGTTCTGCTTGCAATTTAACCCGTTGAATAATACTAACACTCTGAATAATTAAATTCAGGCTTATTACTCTTGTAAGAAGAACCAATTGCGGTTTATTATAAAAATCAGCAATGAAAGGAGCACTAAGGAACAAGATAAAATAAAGTAAAATAGCAACAACTAAATTAAAAATAAAAGCTGTACTATAATCCTTTTCATTTCTATCTTTTTTTTGAATAAGTGCATTGGCAAAACCACCATCTATAAAGACTTGAGAGAGGCTTAGAAAAACTTGAATCATCACGATTAATCCATAGGAAGATGGCGACACTATTCTAGCTATTAAAATACTAAGAATAAAACCAACTCCCTGACTAGAAAATCTATCTATTGAACTCCAAAACAGCCCATTCTTTACTTTACTCATATTTATAGAGAAGCTAATCTATTGTTTGGGAAAGACTACAAGTCTGAATATTATTTAATTTTATTACACAAATCCATTGATGCGCCAATTGCGACATCCATATTATAATACTCCCAATCAGCAAAACGACCTGTAAAATAGAAATCAAATGGTACAAGGGTGGCTTTTAAATTCTTGATCATATCACGTGTATTGGCATCTTGAATAGGATATGTATACTGATTATACTTATGATCCAGATATTTAGGATTCAGGGGAATTCGTGATAAATTATCAAGTATATCTTCCTTACTAATATCGTCAGTGAATTCTATCGTAGCAGTTATTCTTCCTTCAGGAGTACTTTCTGAACTATTATTTGATGAAGAAAAATTACCTGTACAAATAATACGATGGCTCTCGTGATTACGTGATGGCTGATAAATCCAAGAATATGGATTCTTATCAATTTCACAGAATACAGCAGTAGTTCCGTGATATTCAAGAGCATCAATATCCTTCTTATATGATGAGATATTAACTCCTTCAATTATGTTAGTCATATCTTTGATATTACCACAGAATATAACTTTATCAAAGATTTCTTCGTACACATCCCATTTATCACCAACACGTTGAATGCTCTTTACATCAGAATTGTAACGGATATCAAGACCTTCAGCTAATTTATCAGCAATATACTGTGATCCATTGTTCTTTTCATACCAGAAAGTAGAATGTACAAAAGCTTTCTCTTCCACTTTATTTGCATTATTATCGCGCATTTCCTGAGTTGTAGGCATTGGAAGTTTCCCTTCCATCCATGACATTGGAACTGAAATAAGATCTCTTCTCCATACCTTTTCATTATAAGGCTGGAAATAAAGATTGTATAATGTCTTTCCGAAACGCCAACGTAGAAAATCACCAAAACTATCGTAATCAGTAAATTTTGCATCTAAACCTTTTACTTTGTCTATCTCTTCAAGATCCTCGTAAAAGGACTTCTGAATATCATCACTAAAGAGATACATATGATTCTCAATTGGATAAGGAATATTATCGTGCTGCAATGACGTCTCATTCTTGTCCATGAATACACAAGAGTTACGATCTGTTTTATCAAATTCATCATCTCGATTAAACTTTGACCAGAACCAATCAAGTACATCTTGACGCTTTGAATTAAAAACATGCCCACCACAGGTATGGAATAAATTTCCGTTTATTCTTCTACACTTTATAAGCCCACCAGGTTTATTTTCTTTTTCAAAAATAGTGACATCATATCTATCATTAAGAAAATAAGCAGCACTCAAACCAGATATGCCTGCCCCAATTATAGCAATTTTTTTCATATTAAAAAACTAAACACTTTTAAGGATCTCATTAAGATGCTTTGCTCTTGATGAAGTATAATGTTTTTCCAAATACAACGAGTATTTATTTATATCAATATCAGTACGTAAAGCGTGATCCATAGCATCTTCAAATTGTTCATAGGACTCTATTGACGGTGAAAATTTATCAAATTCATAAAATTGAGCATCGACACCTTCTTTTCCTGAAGGGTAATGAGCTATTACATGACAACCACAAGCGATTATCTCTAAAAAATGGGGAGTCATATGATAAAACCCCTTTGTAAATCCATCCATATAACCTTGAACTCCATATAAAGTAACTCTTCCTAAAGCCTGAAGATTCATAAAATCCTCTCTTGTTTCAATCGATCCTAAACATTCTTTTCCATTTAAATAATATGCTTGGGTTTTATTTTGATCGTTATCTAGACTGTCACCTCTTTTCACATAAGTTACAGATGAATGTCTCTTTATATATTCAACGAAAAAAGAGTATAATAATGGGTCTTGTCTTCCTGTTAATACTATATCGTATTTCTTTTTAAATACCTTAGCACTGATTGCATACTTATCTGAAATTGAATAAGGTAGCATCTCTATTCTTAATGGGCAATTATTTTCTTTTAAATATTGATAATCAAATGGGCTTGAAAGTAAAACCAACTTGTTTTTTGAATGTTTTTTATAAAATTCCTGTAATTGATCTTTTTTTTCAAAAAAATCAATAATGCAAGGAATTATATGTTTACTATTCATTGGTTCATCTTGATCGCGCCCGTTAATTACAAATCTAAAAGTATTTTTATTAGGTCCGAGCAAAGGGAAATAAAAGCCAAAGCGATTTGCAGCCCTTAAAAAAAGAGGATATTTTTTTACAGGTATATTCAATTCTTTTGATATAACATCTTCCCATTCGTATATTATTGGCTGTGCATAATCCTGACCAACACCATATCTGCGTGTAAACAGTTGCTTTAAGTTCATGATAATTTATTATTAAACATTTTTTATATATCCTTCGTACTTTCTCACCGCTAGTATTTGCGTTTAAGATTCACATTTATCTACAAATTCGAGCAATCCCCGTACATTAGCGGTTTGAATACATTTTCTGATAGTAGTCTTGATAATCACCAGAAGTGATGTTATCCATCCAAGCTTCGTTCTCCAAGTACCACTTTACAGTCTTCTCAATACCCTCCTCAAATTGAAGACTTGGTTCCCAGCCAAGCTCCTTCTGAAGCTTAGAAGAGTCGATGGCATATCTCAAATCATGACCAGCACGATCAGTTACGTATGTTATCAAATCCAGATCCTCACCTTCCTTGCGTCCGAGCAAGCGATCAACTGTCTTAATGACTACCTTGATAATATCAATATTCTTCCATTCATTGAAACCACCGATATTGTAAGTATCTGCAATCTTACCCTGATGGAAAATCACATCAATCGCACGAGCATGATCCACCACATATAACCAGTCGCGCACATTCTCACCCTTACCGTATACAGGCAATGGCTTACGATGACGGATATTATTAATGAAAAGCGGAATTAACTTCTCCGGGAATTGGTAAGGGCCATAATTATTTGAGCAATTGGTCACAATGGCAGGCAGACCGTAAGTATCGTGGAATGCACGAACAAAATGATCCGAACTAGCTTTTGATGCACTATAAGGGCTATGAGGATTGTATTTTGTAGTTTCATAGAAGAAATCCTTACCATAAGCCAAATGATGTTCACTGCTAGATGCAGTTGTTGTGAATGGCGGTTTAATACCATCTGGATGAGTCATCTCAAGGGCTCCATAAACCTCATCTGTAGAAATGTGATAAAAACGTTTACCCTCATACTTTTCAGGCAATGATTCCCAATAAAGTTTTGCAGCCTGAAGGAGTGATAAGGTGCCCATCACATTGGTACGTGCAAATGTAAATGGATCCTTGATGGAACGATCAACATGTGACTCTGCTGCCAAGTGGATGATACCGTCAATCTTCTCATCCTGCATCAACTTGTAAAACTCACCGAAGTCACAGATATCCATCTTAACAAACTTATAGTTTGGCTTATCCTCAACATCTTTTAGATTCGCTAAGTTACCTGCATACGTAAGTTTGTCTAGGTTAATAATGTTATACTCCGGATATTTATTCACAAAAAGGCGTACCACATGGCTACCAATAAAGCCTGCCCCACCTGTAATTACTATATTTTTCATTATTAGTATATTCTAGTATGTTTATTTAAACTCAGGATAGAGATCCATTTCAATAGTGAAAGGTGAATCAAAGTCCTTCAGGCAAGCATGCAACGTATCTTTCTCTGATAGCAATATTTTGTCTGCAGGTATTTTCCAATCAATACCAAGGCTTTCATCCGCAATAGAAATACCACCATCAGCCTGTGGAGCATAGAAGTTATCACACTTGTATTGGAAAATGGCAATTTCACTAAGCACAGCGAAACCATGAGCAAAACCTCTTGGCACAAAGAACTGACGATGATTATCCTCTGTTAGTTCTACTGCAACATGCTGACCGTATGTTGGTGATCCCTTGCGGATATCTACAGCCACATCCAGCACAGCACCTTTAACGCAACGAACCAATTTACTTTGAGTAAATGGAGACTTCTGAAAGTGCAAACCTCTCATCACACCATAGGTAGACATGGATTCGTTATCTTGCACGAAATTAATTTTGCGCACCTTCTCGTCAAATTCACGCTGAGAAAAACTCTCGAAGAAATATCCCCGAGTATCACCAAATATTTTGGGTTCTATGATGACAACCCCCTCAAGAGCTGTTTTGATTACATCCATTATAAATCAAGATTAGGATTACCGGTTTCTTTTATGTCTTCAATCACCTTTAACAGGTACTGACCGTATTGGTTCTTAAGCATGGGTTTTGCAAGCTCACGCATACGTTCTTCAGTAATCCATCCTTGACGGTAGGCAATATCTTCCAAACAAGCAACTTTAAGGCCCTGTCTTTTCTCCAAAACCTCAATATAAGAAGATGCTTCAGAGAGGGAATCATGTGTACCAGTATCGAGCCATGCAAATCCTCTTCCGAGCGTTTGAACTTTGAGTTCACCCTCTTCAAGGAATTGTTGATTCACAGTGGTAATCTCATATTCGCCACGAGCTGAAGGTTGAATATGGGCTGCTACATCAACCACTTTATTGGGATAGAAGTAGAGTCCTACGACTGCATAATTTGACTTTGGTTTAGCAGGCTTTTCTTCTATAGAAAGACAATTACCCTCTTTATCAAAGTCAGCTACACCGTAGCGTTCCGGATCATTCACCCAATAACCAAAGACAGTGGCTTTTTTCTCTTCGTCGGCAGTACGGACTGCTTCTTTCAACATCTTAGTGAATCCTGAGCCGTGAAAGATATTATCACCTAGTACAAGACAAACAGAATCATCACCAATAAAATCTTTACCAATAGTAAAAGCCTGTGCTAGTCCATCCGGCGAAGGTTGTTCAGCATAGCTGAAGTTCACACCATAGTCAGAACCATCACCAAAAAGACGTTTAAAGCCTGGGAGATCATACGGAGTACTGATAATGAGAATATCACGGATACCGGCAAGCATAAGCACACTGACGGGGTAATAAACCATTGGTTTGTCATAAATGGGCATCAACTGTTTAGAGATACCTTTTGTTATTGGATAAAGGCGTGTACCTGAACCGCCTGCTAATACAATTCCTTTCATATAAATTTTAAAGTGTTAAAGTCTTCAATTAATATCAAACCGCCTCACCACCTGAATCAACGAATGCAAAAAAGCCGACTTAGGTTGATACTTCTTCTCATACTCCTTCGCAGCATCTCGGTAAACCGGATTCTTCGTTGCTACATACATAGCCACCTGAAGACATGCCCACGAATCAGTAGCTCGTTTACTGGGAGGATCTTGCGCTATCTCATTCAATTCTTTCTCCACCAGAGCCTGCATTTTCTTGCAACCCTCCTTGTCTTTGAGCAGTTGGGCACAAATAAGCATCATGGCTCTGAAATGGCGGCGACCGGTGGGAGATGAAACGGTGGAGAACCTATATTCCCACACTTTATTCAATGTCTTTCTGTCTTCCTCTTTTTGAGCATCACTATAGGATGCATCGGTGTGGTGATCAATAACGGCTTTGATGTGGGTTTTCACCCATTCCACAAATTTGTATTCTTGCTTCTTTCGGTCGGGTGAACTCACTCTTTCTATATCTTCCTCTTTCAGGTCTTTGATGCGAAGCAGCATCGTGCCACCCACCACATCCAGACCAACGGTGAAACTGGTGCCGTTCTTGGTACGCTTGCGCTCTAGGATGCGAGCCTCCCAACCTTTGAAAGCAGTTGTTTTGAGTATCACTTTCTCGTTTAGCTCCAAATCATCTATCGTAGACCAAACCTCACAATCAATACGACTATCGACGCACATAGCCATAAATGCCTGCATTTCCTTGTCTCTGATCGTGATGGGATGCTTGGCGTGATTCAGGTAATACCAAAGTTTGGCCAGAGACCATTTATTTCGTTCCTTCAACAAATCCATTTGTCCTTTGGGTAACTTCACAAATAGAAATTTGCGAAGCGACGAATACTTCTGAAGGATTTCCTTGTCGCTTATATTATAGTTTTTGAATGTGACGTAGGGTACGAAAAACTGAATAGCATTCCCATCAGTCAAAGCTTCGTTTATTTTTATAAGTTCATCGTGCATCTGTTGAGGTTCCGAAGACGTCATGACAATCCAGGATTCCTCTATCGGGTAACTCTCATCGGGCATATTAAACACAGTATTTAGCGATTAAACATTCCATATATTCCACACGCTGTTTTCAAGTC
>JAEXBC010000201.1 GCA_023457875.1 Bacillota bacterium
AAGCGGTACAAGAAGCTTTAGGAGATGAGATCAAAGCTTTCTATAAAGGCGTTAGTTATCGCCATCTTTTAGTATGGGATCGTGGAAGTAGAGAACTTACCCTAACACCACCCCATGATATTTTAGATAGGTGTATTAAGGACTATAAGCCACAAGGTGATCATAGCGAAGAAATATGGGAGTTAATGAAAAGGAGCTATGATATTCTAAAGGAGCATCCTGTTAATTTAGCGCGTAAGGCAAAAGGACTTCGCCCAGCTAATAGTATTTGGATTTGGGGAGAAGGCATTAAGCCTCAATTACCACTTTTCAAGGATAAATACCATGTGGAGGGTGCAGTTATTTCTGCGGTAGATTTGATTAAGGGAATTGGTATTGGTGCTGGAATGACTTCTATTGATGTAGAAGGTGCCACAGGTAATGTGCATACCAATTATGAAGGAAAGGCACAAGCAGCCATAAAGTGGTTGGTTCAAGACAACAAGGATTTTGTTTATGTTCACTTAGAAGGACCAGATGAATGTGGACATCGTAATGAACTTGAAAACAAAGTAAAGGCCATAGAGCTGATTGATGAAAAGATTATAAAACCAATTAAAGCAGCATTGGATGAAACAGGAGAAGCCTATAAAATACTTGTCTTGCCAGACCATCCAACACCACTTCGTATCAGAACCCATACTGGGGATCCTGTACCTTATATGATCTATGAAAGTGATAAGGAAGTTGTTAATAATGCTAATCATTATACAGAGGAATATGCTAAAACCACAGGGCATTATGTTGAAGAGGGTTATACATTAATGGACAGGTTTCTTCAATGATTAGATTTATTATATAAGAATTATTAGAGTAGAATTGATTAAAGGAGGAAGCATTGTGTTAATCGTACAAAAATTTGGAGGAAGCTCTGTAGCAACTCCTGAAAGAGTCTTTAATGTAGCAAGAAGAATTGCAGAAACATACAAAGCAGGAAATGAAGTTGTTGTTGTGCTATCAGCTCAAGGTGATACGACTGATGATTTGATTGCAAAAGCAAAGGAAATTAGTCCAAATCCAAGCAAGAGAGAAATGGATATGCTTTTAGCTACAGGAGAACAACAATCTGTTGCCCTTATGTGTATGGCATTAGGTGAACTAGGCTATCCTAGTGTATCCTTGAATGCACATCAGGTGGGTATGTCAACCACATCTATCTATAGTAATGCAAGATTTAAAAAGATTAAGCCTGATCGTATGAGAAGGGAATTAGATCTTAGAAATATTGTTATTGTAACCGGTTTCCAAGGAATCAACCGCTTTGATGATATTACCACATTAGGAAGAGGCGGTTCAGATACTACAGCAGTAGCGATTGCAGCTGCCTTACATGCTGATAAATGTGAAATCTATACTGATGTAGAAGGTGTTTACACAGCAGATCCAAGAGTTGTAAAGAACGCAAAGAAATTAAATGAAATCACTTATAACGAAATGTTAGAGCTTGCTTCATTAGGTGCTAAGGTACTTCACAATCGTTCAGTAGAATTAGCAAAGAAATATAATGTTGAGTTAGTAGTTAGATCAAGTTTATCAAATGCAGAGGGAACAGTAGTTAAGGAGGTATGTAAAATGGAAAGAATGTTAATTAGTGGTGTTGCTGGTGATGATGAAATTTCTCGTGTTTCTATAATTGGAATTAAGGATACACCAGGAAAAGCTTTTGATATATTCTCAACACTTGCTAAAAAAGGAATTAATGTAGATATTATTTTACAGTCAATAGGTCGTGATAAAACAAAAGATATTTCTTTCACAATACCAGAGACTAACCTGGAGGATGCAAAGGCTGTTATTAGCGAGAACATGGAACGCTGGGGTGTTCAAAGTGTAGATTACAATGAAAATCTTGCTAAAGTATCAGTAGTAGGTGCAGGTATGGCATCTAACGCTGGAGTAGCTTCTAAAATGTTTGAAGCAATGTTCAACTCAAATATTAATATTCACATGATTTCTACTTCTGAAATCAAAATTTCTATCTTAATTGATAAAAAAGATATGCATAAAGCAATGAATGCTATTCACGACATTTTTAATTTAGCAGACTAATCAAATAGGGGATGTTGCAATGTAGTGATACCATATGCAACGTCCCTTTTTTACAATGAAATATTACCAAATATGACGAAATAATAAACTAACGCTAATAAGCAAGAAGAATAGGTGATAAGAATGATTAAGGTAAAAGTACCTGCTACCACAGCTAATATGGGTCCAGGGTTTGACAGCATTGGAATGGCATTAACCATGTATAATATCGTTTATGCCCAGGAGATACCAGAAGGTTTAGAGATTATTTCTCAAGATAATAATAGTAGCATTCCTACTAACGAAGAGAATTTGATTTACAAGACAATTTGTCATTTTTATAAAAATATTGGACGAGTGGTTCCTGGACTTAGAATTATTCAACAGGATAGCATACCTCATACTAGAGGTCTTGGTAGCAGTGCTGCTTGTATTGTTGCGGGCTTGCATATCGCAAATGCCATGAGCCAAAGCTTTTTTTCAAAAGAGGAACTGGTTCAAATGGCTGCGCAAATAGAGGGGCATCCAGATAATACGACGCCTGCTTTGCTGGGTGGAATGACAATTGGGGCGATGAATGATAAGGATATGAAATATGTTAAGGCAAGAATTGCAGAGAATTTACATTTTGCTGTGATGATACCTGAATTTACCCTGTCTACAGAACTGGCTCGAGGCGTGTTACCAAAAACAGTAAGTATTAAGGATGCTGTTTTTAATGCATCCAGAGCTGCTTTACTAAGTGCCTCTATGCTTACAGGGGATATGGATAATTTAGAACTTGCAATGCAAGATTGTTTGCATGAGCCGTATAGAGCTAAATTGATACCTAATATGACGGAGATTTTAGATAAGGCAAGAGCTTATGGTGCAAAAGGCGCGTTTTTAAGTGGCGCAGGCCCTACGCTGATAGCTGTCGTTAAAAATGTAGTAGATTTTAGAAGAGAAATGGTGACTTATTTAGATACGTTAGAGCACAAGTGGCAAGTACAAATGCTTCAGGCGGATAACCAAGGTGCTATGGTATGGGTAAATGAAGAACTGAAGTATTAAAGCAAGGTGGTATCAATAGATAGGATAACCTGAATATAAAAAAACAACTGTCAGATGACGGTTGTTTTTTTATATTCAGGCTGAATTTTGTCGAAATTGAAAATTATTTCAAAGAGTGGTACAATAGATAGAAATCAAATTATTAAATGTTATTTGTATTTGTGAAAACATATCTTTTCTAGTTAGTCATTAAAGGGGAAATAGAAATGAAGAAATTAATTGAGATATGTATTATTATTGCCATTGGATTTATCTATTTTATAGGTATTACTCATTTAGGTTTACCCCAAAAGCAATATACAGTAATCTTAAAGTATTCAACCTGGCTATTACAGATGGTGTGTGCGATAGCGGCTGTAATGGTGGTATTTGTTACCCTCAATAATGAAGATAATCATAGACCAAGCTACTTGTCCATAAGCTATTTCTTGCTCATTATCTTAATGGTAGTAGAGTTAAAGTTTTTTGGCAGTGGCGAACATTGGATCAATAATCCCATTTATCTCAAGCTCAGATGGTTTATTAACTTTCTTGAAATTGCCTGGGGATTTATTTGCACGTACTATATTTCTTCTAAAAAAAGGATGTATCAGTGGGTTGTTATACAAGGACTCTTTATTATAGTTATGAGCATTTACTTAGTTTACGCCTATACTCCTATAGACTGGTTATTTGATGAATATGGTTATCAAAAAACTCATTTTATTATACAAGCTTGTTTTATGGTTGTTTTATGTGTTGACTTGGCACTGTGTCGAAAAATGCTTTCGCGTATGAGAGTTTTTAGTCGAAGATTTTGGCTAGTTTTATTTGGTAGCCAATTTATATTACATCTTGTTCAGTTAGCAACGGTAAAACAACAGGATACTTTAGGGGTATATATCGTCACGCAGTTTCTTAATATGATCAGTTATGTTGGCATCATTTGTTTTGTGGAGAAGCTTGTTTTGGAATTTACATGGAGAAATACGGATCAAGGTATTTTTGATAAAAAACAGAGGCTAAGTAGAGAAATATTTGAAAATAAGCTATTAGTGAGGTGTGCCCACATTATTCAAAAAGAGGTTTCTCAAATATATCGAAGTGCTGAGCTATTCAAAGAGAAAGTAAAGCATCAAAACAAGGAATTTGCCTTTAAATATATTGATAAAATTATTAATAATTGTAATCGCTTGACTAAGTTAAGTAAAAATATTTTAGATTTAAACAGTATTGAACAAGGGAAGATGCAGCAACAATTAGTACTTACAGACCTTGGTGAGCTCGTTGAGAATCTCATTGTATCCCTTGAACCTTACGTAGAAAAAAAAGGAATTCGTTTAGAATCTATCGTAGGTGAAAAGCCGGTGCTTTGTTACATCGATTCGGAGGCGATAGAAAGAGTACTACTTAATTTGATTTCAAACGCTATTAAGTATAATAAAGAAGGCGGCGAGATTAAAGTGTTTGTGAGTCAGAAAAAGCAAATGATTCATTTGTGCGTGCAAGATTCAGGCGTAGGCATACCAGCTAACAAACTTACCTCTATTTTTGAACGTTTTGAAAGAGGGGATGCAACCTTGACGCGAAATCAAGAAGGAAGTGGTTTGGGTCTTGCGATTGTAAAATCTATTGTGGATATGCATCAAGGACACATCAGAATCATGAGCAAAGAAAATAAGGGAACACAAATATGTATTAGTTTTCCTGCTTATGCAAAGGAAGGCAATATGGAATACCAACAATTAAAAATGAATGAAAGGGAGCTAAAGAATAAAATACAAGTTGAATTCTCCGATTTGGAAATGTAAGGTAGAGGGGTTGTGACTTTGAAAACATATATATCCAAAGCACTCATAGAAATCATATGTGTCTTGATCGTGTGTTTTTGTTTAAATATCATGTCCATATGGGGAATCGAAAAACAAACCTATGGTTATGTTTTTTCGATTCTTATGTTTGGTGCCAGTATAGGTGCCTATTTAATGATTAAGGAAAATAACAGTAGCCATTCTTTCTTTAAGGTTTTATGTCTTACATACATTTTTAGAAATATGATTATTGTGTTTAATATTATTTCTCAATGTTTTATTGTCCAAAACCCCTTGGACTGGAATCGGATTGGCCTTCAGATTTTGCCAATAGAGTTATGGGGAACACTTTCATGCTATTTAGTCTTGGTGAAGAGGCTTAGTAAAAGGGTGCTGGCGCCAGTCACCCTCTTTGGTTTTATTCTTCTTATTGGGATGTATCCATTATTTTTTGCAGAAAGTGATTACAAAAATTTGAATAACATCAGTGAATACCTTCTCTTAGTTCAAACATTTATTAGTGTATTCAATATAGTGGCAGCAGGGGTTTATTTGAAGTACAAGAAAATGAGTGGTTCTTATTGTCTTATTATGTTTTTAGGATATAGGGCAATCTTTCAAAGTATTCATTTCTATATTCAATTTACCGAGATGACTTATTTTGAGAATATCTTTCTGTTAGTAGGGACATTGGAAGGTTATTATTTATTCAAATGTATTTATTGGGTATTTATAAAAGCGCCATGGCAGAATAAGGTCTTTGCCTTGTCAGACACCGAGTATCGTCTTAATGACCATGCCAATTATAGGAATCGAATCGTTAATCTATCCCATGAGCTAAAAACACCTATTAATGTCATTAATAGTGCGACTGAACTGCTTATACTAGATTTTCAAGAAGATGAAGAGATGATAAAAGCAATTAATGGTATGCGGGTACATTGTGACGGGATATTTAGGATAGTAAGGAATCTGATAGATCTTCATAAGTTGGAAGGTGGCTATGACCAGCTTAAGTGTATAAAATACAACTTAGTAGATGTAATGGACCAAGTGACTGAAGCTTATGCCAAAGAATATCCTCATCATAATGTGATTTTTAATCCTGAACAAGAAGAGATATATAAATGTATAGATAGACCATTCTTCGAACGTGTTTTGATGTACTTTATATATAGTCTACTTAGGACCAAGCAAGATGAAAGTGAAATCTTCATTGAAATGATACAAGAACAAGAGCTAGGTCTTATTGAAATCAAAATGAGTCATAGAAATGTAAAGGATATTGAGCAGTATGCATTTATTTCAAAAAGACTACCTAAGATGATTGATCAAGAAAAGTATATGGCAAGTGTAATGACTATGAAACTTATCTATTATTTACTAGAACAGCATCAAGCCTACATATCAATTGATAAAGAAGGGGAGAAAGCGGTCATACGGATTATTATAGAGCCAGATAGAGAAGATGAAAAGGAAGCAATGATTCTAGATAGAGAAAATGTAGACTTATTACGTGAGATGATACGCTTATATTTTGCAGTGGAATAAGCTATATTTTTTGAAAAGAGTATGATAGGATAATGAGTAGAAAAAAATAAGGAGAAATTTATGGATATTATACAAATCTTACAGGATGAACTAAAGATTAAAAGGTCTCAGGTTGAGAATACCATTGAGCTGATTGATGAAGGCAACACGATTCCTTTTATTGCTAGATATAGAAAGGAACTTACGGGAGGATTAAACGATGAGGTGCTTCGTCAGTTTGGTGAGCGCTATACCTATCTTCAGAATCTGCAACTACGCAAACAACAAGTTATAAAAAGTATTGAGGAACAAGGGAAACTCACCGAAGAGCTAAAAAAGGTTATAGATGAGGCAAAAACAGCCACTGAGGTAGAAGATCTATACTTACCCTATCGTCCGAAAAAACGTACCCGTGCCACCATTGCAAAGGAAAAGGGTTTAGAGCCATTAGCAGTGATTATGAAGGAGCAAAAGGAAAACATAGAAGAAGCTGCAAAAGCCTATGTGAGTGAAGAAAAGGGTGTAGAAGATATTCGCGCAGCAATAGCTGGGGCGCAGGATATTCTATCAGAAGAAATTTCAGATCAAGCTAATTATAGAGGCTATATTAGAAAGCTTACCTACAATAAAGGGATATTAGTTACAAAGGCAAAAGATGAGAAAGCACAAACTGTGTTTGATATGTATTATGACTATAGTGAAAAAATTAGTGTGATTCCTGGACATCGTATTTTAGCAATTAATCGTGGAGAGAATGAAAAGGCAATAAGTGTCAAGATTGAGGCACCAGTTGAAGAAATTATGGCTTATTTGGAGAAAAAGGTCATTAAGGCAAGTAGTACAACCCGTCATGAGCTAATGGCTATGCTACAAGATAGTTACAAAAGGCTTATTGCCCCAGCCATTGAAAGAGATATCCGTAATGAACTTACTGCAAAAGCAGAGGATGGGGCTTTAGAAGTATTCAAGAAGAACCTTTATCAGCTTTTGATGCAAGCACCTATTAAGGGACATTATGTAATGGGTGTTGACCCTGCATTTAGGACAGGCTGTAAAATTGCAGTAGTAGATCCCACAGGAAAGAAGCTTGATAAAACAGTAGTATTTCCAACAGCACCTCAGAATAAAACTGAGGAGGCAAAGAAAGTACTAAAGGAACTGATAAAAAAATATGATGTTGATTTGCTTTCAATAGGAAATGGAACTGCTTCTAGAGAAACCGAAAAGTTTGTTTCCGAAATGCTAAAGGAAATCAACCAAAAAATTCATTATGTGATTGTTAATGAGGCAGGGGCATCTGTTTATTCAGCTTCAGCCTTAGCTACTGAGGAATTTCCACACGATGATGTAGGCGTAAGAAGTGCGGTCTCTATTGCAAGGCGTCTACAGGATCCATTAGCGGAGCTTGTAAAAATTGATCCAAAAGCCATTGGAGTAGGTCAATATCAGCATGATATGAATCAAAAACGTTTAGCTGAATCCTTAGAGGGTGTGGTTGAAAGTGCAGTAAATGAGGTTGGCGTAGATATCAATACAGCTTCTGCCTCATTACTTCAATATGTGGCAGGCATTAAAAAAACTGTCTCTCAAAATATTATTGCGTACCGTGAAGAAGTAGGTGCTTTTAAAAGTCGTAATGAAATCAAGAAGGTTAAAGGGCTAGGTCCTAAAGTTTTTGAACAGTGTGCAGGCTTTTTGCGGATTGTAGATGGTGAAAACTTCTTAGATGCTACTGGCGTACATCCAGAATCCTATGAGGTAGCTAAAAATGTACTTAAGGAAGCTGGCTTTAATGAAAAGGACCCAAATAAAAGAAGTTTTAAAGGTTTGCATGAACAAATTACCCAGGTAGAAGCTTTGGCTGAAAAATTAAAGGTTGGTGTGCCTACCTTACAAGATATTATTAAGGAATTAGAAAAGCCTGGGCGAGATCCTAGAGAAGATATGCCAAAGCCTATCTTACACAGTGATATTCTAGAAATAAAGGATTTAAAAGAAGGAATGCGCTTAAAAGGAACAGTACGTAACATTGTTGATTTTGGTGCCTTTGTAGATATTGGTGTACATCAGGATGGCTTAGTGCATATCTCTCAAATCAGTCATAAATTTGTTAAGCATCCTCTTGAAGTGGTAAAGGTGGGAGATGTGGTAGAAGTAGCTGTATTATCAGTAGATGTGGAGAAGAATAAAATTGCGCTTACTATGAAATTATAGTAATTATACTTGAATTTAATATGAGATTATGCTAACCTTTTGTTAAATGAATAAGAAGCAATGATTTCTTCGGGGCAGGGTGTAATTCCCTACCGGCGGTAATAGTCCGCGACTGCACGCACAGGTGCATTGACTTGGTGAAATTCCAGGACCGACAGTAAAGTCTGGATGGTAGAAGAGTTATAATGTTTACCTGATATATTGATACGGTATGAATTATAGCAACCCAAGTTGAAGAATGGGTTGCTTTTTAATTTGTATTTTAAAATAATAAGGAGTCGTTGATATGCAAACCAATACAAAAAAAGTAGTTTTTATGGCTGTTTTAGTGGCACTATCTATTGTGTTATTTAGCCTCATTCGTTTCCCTATTTTTCCAGTGGCCGCCTATTTAGAATATGAACCTGCAGATGTTCCGATATTAATTGGAACCTTTATATATGGACCAATGACAGGGCTTGTTATTCTTATTATTGAAAGCCTTATTCAAGGTTTCACTGTAAGTGCCGCGAGTGGGCCTATTGGTATCATGATGCATGTTTTCGCAACAGGAAGCTTTGTTTTAGTAACAGGTCTCATTTATAAAAAGAACAAGCATGTTAAAAACACAATATTTGCTTTGGTAGCAGGCATATTAACCATGACAGTTACCATGATCGTATGGAATTTGATTTTTACACCACTATTTTTAGGTGTACCAATGGAAGCTGTCTTGCCAATGATTCTTCCTATTATTCTTCCTTTCAATTTAATTAA
>JAEXBC010000202.1 GCA_023457875.1 Bacillota bacterium
CCCTTGAGCAAATCAAAAAACAATTAAATAAGCTAGTAGATGTTATCAAAATTACTGAGCTTAAAGAGGAAACTTCTATTTACAGAGAACTGGCTATGATTAAGATTAAGGCCAACAAGTTAAACCGAGCAGAAATTATAGAAATTGCTAATATCTTTAGGGCACACATTGTAGACGTTGCGAATGAGTCACTTATTATTGAGGCAACTGGGGATCAAGGCAAACTGAGTGCACTTACCAATATGCTTGAACCATATGGCATTATGGAAGTAATCAGAACAGGCCTTACAGCTCTTCAAAGAGGAGAAAAACAACTTAAGAATTAAACTGTCACATAAGTGACTGATTTAATATATATCATTATTTCAAATTATAAGGAGGATTTTACAAATGGCAAAATTATATTATCAAAAAGATTGTAACTTAGATTTATTAAAAGGTAAGACTGTAGCAATTATTGGTTACGGTAGCCAAGGACACGCACATGCCCTTAACTTACATGACTCAGGTGTTGATGTAGTTGTAGGTTTATATAATGGAAGTAAATCATGGAAACTAGCTGAGGAAGCTGGACTTAAGGTTATGAGCGTAGCTGACGCAACAAAAAAAGCTGACCTTATTATGATCTTAGTACCAGATGAAAAACAAGCTGATCTTTACAGAAGTGAGATTGCACCAAACCTTACAGAAGGTAAAACACTTGCATTTGCTCATGGATTCAATATTCACTTCAAACAAATCGTTCCACCAGAACATACTAACGTTGTAATGATTGCGCCTAAAGGACCTGGTCATACAGTAAGAAGTCAATATGAAGAAGGCCGTGGTGTACCATGTTTAGTAACAGCTTACCAAGATGCTACAGGTAATGCACATGATTTAGCACTTGCTTATGCTGCTGGTATTGGTGGCGCAAGAGGTGGTATCCTTGAAACAACCTTCAAAGCAGAAACAGAAACTGACCTTTTTGGAGAGCAAGCAGTTCTTTGTGGTGGTGTAACAGCTCTTATGAAAGCTGGTTTTGAAGTATTAGTTGAAGCTGGATATGAACCAGAAAGTGCTTACTTTGAATGTATCCATGAAATGAAACTCATCGTTGACCTTATTAACAAGGGTGGATTTGAATACATGAGATATTCTATTTCAGATACAGCTGAATATGGTGATTACACAGTAGGTTCTCGTATCATTACAGAGGATACAAAAAATGAAATGAGAAAAGTACTTAAAGAAATCCAAGAAGGTACTTTCGCTAAGAACTGGATTCTTGAAAACCAAAGCCACCGTGCATACTTCAATGCAAAACGTCGTATTGAAGCAGAACATCCACTTGAAAAAGTAGGTAAAGAGCTTCGTAGCATGATGTCATGGGCAAACGAAAATAAATAATACAAATAATAACAAAGAGGGGGATTGACATGACAAACTTTGTTAAGATTTTTGATACCACCCTTAGAGACGGTGAACAATCACCTGGTTGTAGTATGAATCTTGCTGAAAAGCTAGAGGTTGCTCGCCAGTTAGAGAGGCTCGGTGTGGATATTATGGAAGCAGGGTTTGCCATTGCTTCACCTGGTGGCTTTGCTTCAGTTAAGTCTATTGCTAGTAACATTAAGAATAGCACAGTGGCAAGTTTGGCGCGTGCCCTTACTAAAGATATTGATGCAGCAGCAGAGGCTCTGAAAGGTGCAAAATATCCTAGAATTCATACCTTCTTAGCAACCTCCGATATTCATATGCAGTATAAGTTAAAGAAGACCCCCGAGCAGGTTCTTGAAACGGCTGCAGAAATGGTGAAATATGCAAAGCGCTTTTGTGAGGATATTGAGTTTTCAGCTGAGGATGCATCTAGAAGTAATCCTGAATTCTTATATCGCGTATTTGAAGCGGTTATTCAGGCTGGTGCCACCACCATTAATGTACCTGATACAGTAGGCTATTCTTCACCAGAAGAATTTGCAAAATTGATTCGTGGTATTAAGGAGAATGTACCTTCAATTGATAAGGCAATTATTTCTGTGCATTGCCATAATGATTTAGGCTTAGCTGTAGCCAATTCATTGGCGGCGATTCGTGCTGGTGCAGGTCAAGTAGAGTGTACCATTAATGGTATTGGTGAGCGAGCAGGTAATGCTGCTTTAGAAGAACTGGTAATGAATCTTAAAACACGTAAGGATTTTTATGGTGTTGACTCTCGCATTGAGACCAAGGAAATTTATAGAACAAGTAAGCTATTAAGTAGCATTACGGGTGTACGTGTTCAGCCTAATAAAGCCATTGTTGGTGAGAATGCCTTTGCTCATGAGTCAGGTATTCATCAACATGGTATGCTAGCTAATAAGGAAACCTACGAAATCATGACCCCTGAATCCATTGGCTTATCTGAGAATAAACTGGTTCTTGGTAAACATTCAGGACGCCATGCTTTTGAGGATAAACTGAAGTCTATGGGCTATGTATTAGATGAACAAGGCCTTACTACTGCCTTTGAGCAGTTCAAGATCTTAGCTGACAAGAAGAAGGACGTAACAGATAGAGATATTGAAGCTTTGGTTTGCAGTAAGGTGGTTCAAATTCCAGAGTTCTATAAGCTTGAGCGATTTGTTATTAACTCAGGTAATACCATTACCACGACGTCCTCTATGCGACTTTTAACAAAGACAGGTCATGTGGTTGAAGAGGTGGTTTCTTCATACGATGGGCCAATCGATGCCTCTTATAAGGCAATTGACAAATTAGTAGGTAAGAAATTTATCCTTGATGACTTTGTGATTAATTCTGTAACAGGTGGAACAGATGCACAAGGCGAGGTTAACGTGAAGATAAGAAACAATGACAGAGTTTATAATGGGCATGGCGTAAGTATGGATATTGTAGAAGCAAGTATTTTGGCTTACATATCAGCGATTAACAATATGCTTTGTGATCAAGACGAAAAACGGGAGGTATAATGAGTGAATGCTACTGTTGCCATACTTGATTCAACCTTAAGAGATGGTAGCCAAGCAGAAGGGATCTCCTTTTCCGTATCAGATAAACTCAAAATAGTAAGTACTTTGGATGAGCTAGGTGTCAGCTATATTGAAGCTGGCAATCCTAGCTCTAATCCAAAAGAACTAGAATTTTTTAAGGAGGTAAAAAAGCTGACTTTAAAAAATTCTAAACTTACAGCTTTTGGAAGTACAAGAAGAAGAGGCGTTAAGGTAGAATTAGATGCCAACGTTCAATCTCTTCTTGAGGCAGATACCCCTGTTGTGGCTCTATTTGGAAAGACATGGGACTTTCATGTAACAGAAATTATTAAGACTAGTTTAGATGAAAACTTACAGATGATAGATGATACGATTCGTTATTTAAAAATGCAAGGAAAAGAAGTTATTTTTGATGCAGAGCATTTCTTTGATGGTTATAAGGCAAATAAGGAATATGCTTTAGCCGCTATCCTAAGAGCCGCAGAAGCTGGAAGTGATTGCATTGCACTATGTGATACAAACGGCGGTGCTTTTCCAGATGAGGTTTATGAGATTGTAAAGGATGTGGTGAGTAAAACCCATATCCCTATTGGGATACATACACATGATGACACAGGCCTAGCTGTTGCCAATAGCATGATGGCTGTTTTGGCAGGAGCAACCCACGTACAAGGTACATTAGTTGGCTTTGGTGAAAGGTGCGGTAATGCAAATTTATCCGCCATTATTCCTAACCTACAGATTAAAAGAGGTTATCATTGTATTTCACAGGACAGTCTTAAAAAGCTAACTACTTTTGCAATACGTGTTTCAGAGATTGCTAATACCACACTTAAAGATCAGATGCCTTATGTGGGCAAAAGCGCTTTTGCTCATAAAGCGGGGATGCATATTGACGGTGTCACCAAAGCATCTCATTCCTTTGAGCATATTCCTCCAGATAGTGTAGGTAATGAAAGACGCTTTTTGATGTCAGAAGTAGCGGGACGTAGTACGATTCTTGAAAAAATCAGAAGGATTTCGCCCGAGGTTAATAAGGATGATAAAGTAACAAAGCAAATTATCAATCGTATTAAAGAGCTAGAACATAAGGGATATCAGTTTGAAGGAGCAGATGGTACTTTCGAACTATTAGTAAGAAAAGCATTAGGAAAATACAAACCCTGCTTCGATTTGGAACAGTTCAAAATCATTGGAGAAGACCCCTCAGAAGCAAAGGGCGAAAGTTCATCAGCCATCATCAAGGTGAGGGTGGATGGAAAAACAGAGATGACAGCTGCCCAAGGAGAAGGACCAGTTAATGCATTAGACAAGGCTCTTAGAAAAGCCTTAGAGGTGTTTTATCCTCAGCTTAAGACGGTTCATTTGACAGATTATAAGGTAAGGGTTTTGGACACAAAGTTAGCCACAGCTAGCAAGGTTCGTGTTTTATTAGAATCAACAGATGGAGAAGATTACTGGAGCACAGTTGGTGTTTCAACAGACATTATTGAAGCCAGCTGGATCGCACTTGTGGACTCTATTGAATATAAGCTCATCAAGGATATTGAAAAGAAGTTTAAAGCCTATTTATAAGAGGAGTGATGGTGTTGAAGGATATGGAGCAGCAAGAAAAACAGCCAAAGAAAGAAATAGAAAAAGAAGAGAAACCTTTTTATAAAAAGCCATGGTTTTGGGCATTTATCACCCTCATCATCATGAGCATATCAAGGCCTCATGTTACGGTAGTCTGTGGAAATGGAAACGATAACCGAGGAAGTTGCAAATAAAGATAATCATAATTCAATAAGGAGATGATATAAAATGGGAATGACAATGACGCAAAAAATATTAGCAGCACATGCTGGACTTAAAGAAGTCGTGGCAGGGCAGTTAATTGAGGCAAAGCTTGATTTAGTACTGGGCAATGACATTACTTCACCAGTAGCAGTGAATGAATTTAATAAAATTGGCTGCGACTGCGTATTTGATAAAAACAAAATTGCCATTGTACCTGATCACTTTACGCCTAATAAGGATATTAAGGCTGCAGAGCAATGTAAGTATATTAGAGAATTTGCAAAGGAAAAGGAAATTACGAATTACTTTGAAGTGGGTCAAATGGGTATTGAGCACGCCCTTATCCCT
Organism: Bacillota bacterium; assembly: GCA_023457875.1. GTDB lineage: Bacteria > Bacillota > Clostridia > Lachnospirales > Cellulosilyticaceae > Cellulosilyticum. The sequence continues at coordinate 5,100 of JAEXBC010000202.1, forward strand.
GAGAAGGGTTTAGTTGTACCTGGTGATGTGGTAATTGGAGCTGACTCCCATACCTGTACATATGGTGCACTAGGTGCTTTCTCCACTGGAATTGGAAGTACAGATATGGCAGCAGGTATGGCAACAGGCCTTGCTTGGTTTAAAGTACCTTCAGCCTTAAAGTTTGTGCTTACAGGTAAACCCACCAAGTTTGTAAGTGGTAAGGATATTATTCTTCACATCATTGGTATGATTGGTGTAGATGGTGCCCTTTATAAATCTATGGAATTTGTGGGAGATGGTGTAGCAAATCTTTCTATGGATTCTCGTCTTTGCATGGCAAATATGGCCATTGAAGCTGGTGCTAAAAACGGTATTTTCCCAGTGGATGATCTGACCTTAGAGTTTGTAAAGGAACATAGTACAAAACCATATACCGTGTATGAAGCAGATGAAGATGCAATTTATGATGCGGTTTACGAAATTGATTTATCTAAGGTTCGCCCAACTGTTTCTTTCCCACATCTACCTGAAAACACAAAAACAGTAGATGAAATTGGGGATAACACCGTTAAAATCGATCAAGTTGTAATTGGTTCTTGTACAAATGGACGTATGGAAGACCTTCGTATTGCAAGGGATATTTTAAAGGGCAAGAAGGTAAATTCTGATATTCGTTGTATCGTATTTCCTGGTACACAAAAAATCTATTTACAAGCACTAGAAGAAGGCATTATTAAAGACCTTGTTGAAGCTGGAGCTGTATTTAGTACTTCAACCTGTGGACCATGTCTTGGTGGACATATGGGTATTTTGGCAGCAGGTGAGAGAGCTGTTTCTACAACCAATCGTAACTTCGTAGGACGTATGGGTCATGTGGATTCAGAAGTTTACCTTGCAAGTCCAGCAGTAGCTGCAGCATCAGCTATTACAGGTTACATTACAAATCCAGAGAATCTTTAAGAGGAGGCAATACTATGAATGCAAAAGGAACCGTATTTCGCTATGGTGATAATGTGGATACAGACGTTATTATTCCAGCACGTTATTTAAATACTTCAAATGGAAAAGAGCTTGCAGCTCACTGTATGGAGGATATTGATGTTAATTTCGTAAAGGAAGTTAAGGAAGGCGACATTATCGTTGCGGATAAAAACTTTGGCTGTGGCTCATCTCGTGAGCACGCACCACTTGCCATTAAAGAAGCAGGCGTATCTTGCGTTATTGCGAGAACCTTTGCCCGTATCTTCTATCGTAATGCCATTAATATTGGGCTTCCTATCTTAGAATGTGAAGCAGCTGCTGATGGCATCAGAAAAGGAGACGAAGTAGAAGTTAACTTTGACACAGGTGTGATTACCAATATCACCAAAGGTGAAAGCTATCAAGCTCAACCCTTCCCAGAATTTATGCAAAATATTATTAAACATGGCGGACTTGTTAATAAGATTAAAGCTGAAAAATAAATAGAGCATATGACATTGCCATTACATCTTCTGTTTCCTACGCGAACACATTAAGGGGAAAAACTAAATAAAAAGAAAAGATGAGTAGGATGATTAATAGAGTTAATTCATTAAAAATGGGGGAATAGGCAATGAGTTCAGGGATAAAAAGTTATGATTCATTTATGCTAAATTTTACGGGGATGGTATATTTTATTGTAGTATTGGTGGGTATAGTAGTTGCTATATACTTTCTTTTAAAAAGATGCGATAGGAATTATGAGGATTTTGAAGTCTATACTGATGAAACAGCTATGACTTATATTCCACCTCATAAACTTCTTATTAAGCTTCTTATCCATCCCAAAGAACTTATAAAGACGGGACAGATTACGAAATATGATGAAGGTAGTCTTGAAGTTTGGTTTTATGCTAGTTCAATACTCATAGGACTTATTGCTATTGGATTAGTGAACGGCGTGCCAGCAATACTAAAAGGCATCATCAGTATACCTCTTTCAATTGCCATTGGAAGGTGGTTTTATGTAGGTCTTTATACCATTGGTTTTAGGTATATAGCTAGGGTAAAATTATCCTATCAAGAGGGCAAAAGTGTCTTCGGGCCTATTTATTGGTTGCAGTATATAATTAGTATTGTCTTGTCATATATACAAAGTTTATTGCCTCCACAATGGGGAGCTATATCTATAGGATCTCCTATTCCTATGGGATATTCGCTTTCAATAAATATTTTTGCGATTGCAATGGTTATTTGGTTTAGTATAATAAGCTTTTTGTTACTAAAGTATCGCTATCATTTAACAGGGAAACAGAGCGTAACAAAGATTATACTCATTTATTTAAGCTCTTTTGGAATAACATTTATTTTGTTTATGGGGTTAATATTACTTACGCTATTGCTTTCAGCTTTACCAAGAGGCATTTAAGTATTGTTAGGAATAAAGTTTATAGTCGTATGATTTTAGCCATGTGTTATAAAAGATGAAGAAGCATTGAGTGATAGTTAAAAAATAGATACAAGGAGGAAATGAAATGGAATATAAAATAGTCACTCTTCCAGGCGATGGAATTGGTCCAGATATCGTCAAGGAAGCAGTTAAAGTATTAGATCGGGTAGGAGAAGTCTATGGACATCGCTTCAACTACGATGAGCAAATGATGGGTGGAGTAGCCATTGATAATAAGGGTAATTCTCTTCCACAAGAAACCATTGATGCCGCCCTTAGTGCGGATGCAGTTTTACTTGGCGCTGTAGGTGGTCCTAAATGGGATAACTTGCCTAATGGCGATCGTCCAGAAAAGGGACTTTTAGGGATTAGAGGTGCATTAAAATTATTTGCTAATCTACGTCCTGCTGTGCTTTACCCACAGCTTAAACATGCTAGCCCACTTAAAGAAGAAATTATTGGAGACAGCTTAGATATTTTAATTGTACGTGAGCTCACAAGTGGTATCTATTTTGGTGAAAAGAACAAGGTGGTATGTGAAGAGGATGATTCAAAAACCTTTGCTTCCGACCTTGAAAAATATACAGTAGGTGAGATTGAACGCATCACTCGCGTTGGTTTTGAAGCGGCTATGAAGCGCAGTAAAAAAGTATGTGTAGTGGATAAAGCAAATGTACTAGAGTCTTCTAGACTATGGAGAGTGGTAGTTGCTAGAGTGGCTAAGGATTATCCAGAGGTTTCTTACTCTCATATGTATGTGGATAATGCAGCCATGCAATTAGTAGTCAATCCAAAGCAATTTGATGTTATTGTAACCTCTAATATTTTTGGAGATATTTTATCTGATGAAGCAAGTATTATTACAGGCTCTATTGGTATGTTAGCTTCTGCTTCTCTAGGAGAAGGCACACTTGGTCTTTATGAGCCAAGTCATGGTAGTGCACCAGATATAGCTGGACAAAACAAAGCCAATCCTATTGCAACCATCCTTTCAGCAGCAATGATGCTTCGTTATTCATTTAATCTTGAAAAAGAAGCTGTTGCCATTGAAAATGCAGTGCTACGTGTACTGGATAAAGGTTACCGTACAGGGGATATTATGAGTGAAGGAACCACTTTGGTAGGAACTAAAGAAATGGGAGATTTAATTACTGAGGCAATTCAATAAAAAACACAAAGGAGAGCGATTGTTGTGAGTAGTCGTATTATTTATTTAGATGGAGCTTATTTACCAGAAGAGGAAGCAAAAATATCAGTTTTTGATCATGGCGTACTATATGGTGATGGTGTATTTGAAGGTATTAGAGCCTATAATGGCCGTATTTTTAGATGCGAAGACCATATTGACAGGCTTTATGC
>JAEXBC010000203.1 GCA_023457875.1 Bacillota bacterium
CCTATGATGGCTATAAAGTCACAAGTTTACTATGGGGACCAGCTACAAAAGCATTTGTAGTAAAAAATGATATGAACCATTATCCTATGCAGCTTTATATAGAATTACTGCCAGGCGCATTGTTTTACCTCACAGGAATGAAACAAACTGAATTAACTAATATTCAACTACCATTAACCCAGGTGAATAAGCAGCTCCACTTATGTATTTCAGATGCACTGGAAAGATCAGAAGATATAAGGTGTTTTATTAATGAGTTAAATTTTATATTACTCGGCTACTTTCAAAGTAAAAAGTTGCCCGATGCTTTACATTCCGCAGTAAACAAAATTAACCGTTATAGTGGGTGCTTATCCGTTAAAGAAATTACAGAAGGTGAACATTATAGTGAGCGGCATATGAATCGCCTTTTTAATGAATATTTAGGGATGAATATTAAAACGCTTTCATGTATTATTAGGATTAATGATATTTTAAAACAAATGAATCAGGAAAAGAGATCTTCACTAGCTCATATTGCTCAGAGTTCTGGATTTTATGATCAAGCTCATTTTACACATACCTTCAAATCCATTTGTGGCGTAACGCCAACAATGTACTGGGAGAATATGACTGATTTTTACAATACATTAGAGGCGCATTAGTTTAGAATGAAAGTACAAAAATCATATTTCATCGAAGCTTTTTATGTACGATGGAAGAAGGGAGTAAGTATGAAGTATAGCGGGACACTTATTGCAGTCAATGATATGGAGACTTCAAGAAAGTTTTATATGGAGGTGCTACAGCAAAAAATCATATTTGATATAGGTGAGCATGTTTCCTTTGAAGGAAATTTGTCGTTACAAAAAAATTATGACGAAATTGTTGGCTTTAGTAAAGATGAGATCGTTAGAGGTTCTAAAAACTTCGAGTTATATTTTGAGGAAGAAGATTTAGATGACTTCTTGAATAAAAAGATATATCCTTCAGATATTGAGCTACTTCATGACGTAAAAGAGTATGAATGGGGACAACGGGTTATTCGTTTCTATGATCCAGATCGACATATTATTGAAGTAGCGGAAAGTATGGTAACGGTAGTAAAACGTTTCTTAAAACAGGGGTTATCAATAGAAGAAACTGCGAAAAGGACAATGTTTTCCATTGAGTTTGTTCAAAACTGCCTGTAGAGATTAGAAAAGGTATTTCAAGAAGAATATTGTTACATAGTTTAATAAATATATACTCCGATGCATAGATTATGTGACTGGAGTATTTTTTATTTTTGTGGGGGAAGCTAGATAAAAGGAAAATATTTTAGAGGGGCATTTTACAGCTAAAAGTGATGTTTACGGCCTTACGGAATGGTAGAAGATAAACATATTTAAGAGTAAGCATAATAATTATTGTCAAAAGCAGTAGATGTGAGTTATAATGAACGTTAGGTTAAAAATACTTACCAGAAAGAGGCATAAACATATTATATAAATACAAGTGTATGAACTACATATTTTATTAAAATCTTTTCAGTATAATGAAAAAGATTCATTACAGCATATGCACTTAGGGGGATGTTTTTTATGGAACAAGGTGAAAAAAGGCTCAGTAAGAAAGGTAAGAAAAAGCTTTTAAAGACTTTTGGCATATCAGCAGGAATTACTTTAGCCGTAAGTTTGGTCATAATAGTGGGTGTTTTAATTACCTATAAGAATACCATCGGTAATAATAGCCGTACCCAATTTACCGAGACGCCACTATCAGAAGAAGAACTTGCTAAGAAAAATGAAAAAGATAAGCATGGAGAAATTAATACCACCATTGCTGTATTTGGCGTAGACAAGGATGAAGTCAGAACAGACGTGATCTTCGTTGTGAACTTTAATAGTGTAACTCAAAAAGTGAAGGTGATTAACGTTCCACGTGATACAAAGGTTGAGTGGACTGATATACAGCGTAGCAAATATAATCAGCTGACAGGATATGATATTACTATAAGTAAACTTAATGAGATGTCAGCTTATGGGCAAATCTATGAGAATCCAGGTAATATTAGAGACTTTACAGTTGATCAGCTTGAAAATATCCTTAATATCACTATTGATAATTATGTGATCATTAACATTGAAGCTTTTAATGAGATTGTAGATGCCATTGGCGGCGTAGAAGTTGATGTGCCAGAAAGAATGTATTATAATGATAATTCCCAAGATTTGCATATTGATTTATCGCCAGGTTTCCAGACCTTAAATGGTAAACAAGCAGAAGGCTTAGTACGTTATCGCTCTTATTTGAGAGGTGATGAAGACCGTATTGTGGTTCAACAAGCATTCTTGAAGGCATTTGCACAGAAAGTATTAAGTCCTGCTGTTTTTAATAATATGCCAAGAATTGTAACGAGTATGTTTAGTTATGTCAAAACGGATGTACAGCTTAATCAAGTCCTTGAATATCTTGATCTTTTTAATGAGTTTGATTTAAGCAATTTAGAATTTCACACTTTGCCAGGTGAAGGTTCTATGAGAGAAGGTCCATCCTACTTCTATATTGATGAAGCAGCATTAGGTGATCTTATTATAGATGTGTTTTATGATACGACTGTGGCTGGTGAAGAGGAGGAAGAGCTAGGGCAAAATAGTAGTCCGGGACCAGAACAAGTCATTATAGACACTGATGTTTCCATCGAAATTCTAAATGGAACAGATATGAAAGGTTTGGCAGGCAATCTAAAGGATGTTTTATCCAAAAAAGGATATAATATTACGCGAATAGACAACAATAAAGAAGGAACGATTGAGAAAAGTGTTATTTATGCAAAAGATAAGACAAAAGCAAATCAGTTCCTAGAATATATAGGAGATGCGGACATTGTAGAAGACACTACTATAAAGAGTGATGTTGTCATTGTTATTGGCAATCAATCTGCAGATAAGTTTAAATAAGTGTACAGAACAAGAATATGCTCCACATTGGCAAACGATTTGAAAGTTAAAGCGGTTGCCAATGTGGAGCATATTTTTATTAGAAATGATATAGGTAAAAGCCCTAGGAGAAAGGGCATCCTTTTTCGAATAAGGAAGAAAATAATAGCTTATACTAAGTCCTAAGAAATAATCTTAAAGAAAGTACAAGGCTTAGGAGGCAGTGCTATTAATACACAAGATATACTGAACTACTATAATCAATATGGACTTATATTTATATTTGGAATCATGTTTTTAGAGAGCTTAAATTTAACGGGTATCCCCTCTGTGGTTTTATTACCAGTCATGGGAAGCTTTGCCCATTATGGAAGCTATAGCTTTTTACTAGTGTTTGCGGTGAGTGTGGCGGCAAGTATGTTTGGCAATATTATCTATTATGCTGTAGCACGACTAATTGGACCGCCAATATACCATTATTTTTACAATAAGTTTAAGCGTCTACAAAAGTCATTAGGTAAAGCAAAGTGTATGAGTGAAACCTACGGTAATCGGATCTGTTTGCTAGGAAGATTAGTGCCAGGCGTGCGAGCGGTAATCAGTTTACTTGCAGGCGCCTTTAATATTAAAATGATAGATTTTTTAAGATATTCTGTTGTAGGCGTGGGCCTTTGGAATTTAGTGCTTATGGCTATTGGTTATGGGGTGGGAAAGACCGCCTTACTATAATAAGCCACCATCCAAGGTGATAATTTGTCCTGTCATATAAGAAGAAAGAGGAGAGGCTAGATATAAGCAGGTATTGGCAACATCCTCTGGTTTACCAGTAGCACATAAGGGTATTTCTTCTACAAAGGCAGCTTTTTCTTCTTTTGAGTAGCAGTTATTCATATCTGTGTCAATCCAACCACAGGCAATAGCGTTTACACGAATATGGGAAGGCCCAAGCTCTTTGGCTAGTGCTTTCGTGAATCCATTAAGTGCAGCTTTACTTGTGGCATAAGCTACTTCACAGGAAGCACCTGCTATTCCCCAAATGGAGGAGATGTTGATAATGGTGCCCCCGCCGTTTTGTAGCATGCCAGCAGTAGCGAGATAGCTGCAATGATAGGCAGAGTTAAGATTAGTTGTTAGAACATGATTCCACACCTCGGGTGTGGTATCTGTGAATAACCCTACGTGACTAATGCCAGCATTGTTGATAACTATAGTAGGCAGTTTGTGAAAGGTCTCTTCAATATAATGCATCATTTCATATGCCGTTTGATAATCAGATAAATCTCCAAAATAATAGCCTACGCTAAAGCCCTCAGCAATAAATGCTTCATAAGTCTCTTTAAGCCCCACCCGATTATTGGCGCCATTTAAAATGACAGTGGCACCCGAAGCAGCAAAAGCAAAGGCAATTGCCCTGCCAATTCCTCGTGAGGAGCCAGTTACAAGAACAAGATCATTACTAAAGTTCAAATCGCTCACCTCTTCATTAAATGATTTTCACCTAGTTGTAAGAAATACTAGTATGAATCAATAAAGTTATTACCTATTTTATATCATTACAAGTGATTAACAAAGCTGTAACAGAAATTAATTTTATATAAAATTAATGTATTATCATGGACATCTAACTTATATTTTAATACAATATAGAAAGCATTAACGAATAAAAACGTTGGTTTAAGATGTAATGAGTTAAACCATTTCTATATAGTATAGATGCTATCATAATATATTATAGATGATATCACCTAGCATTACAAAAATGATAGGTACAATGAGAATAACAATAATAGATGCAACGAGGATAACAGTAATAGATACAATATGAGTAGCCAATGACGTAATAGATTAGTCTACCAGGAGAAGAAAAGATGAGTAAAAATAATAAGAAATTAAAGAAGAATCAAAGAAAGAAGTTAAAAAAAATCTTTTTTCGGGTGATGCTAAGTACTTTCCTTGTATTGATATTGGCATTAGGTGGTGTATGGTATGCCTATAATCACTTTATATATCAGGGTAGCGGCGGCCTTTTAGGTGGAAGCAATAAAGAACCAGACAAAATCAACAAGACCCTTGCAGTATTTGGAGTAGATGAGGATGGCTATCGTACGGATGTTATTTTTGTTGTTAATTATAATAGCGAAACTGGAAAAACAAAGGTTATTTCCATTCCTAGAGACCCCAAAATCGAATGGTCCGAACAGCAGAAACAGAGTATGCAAGAATTGAAGGGAGACTCTATTTCTGTTTCAAAAATTAATGAAATGACAAGCTATGTCGGTATTGAGCATATTAGGGACTTTACGATTGACGAGATAGAAAATATGTTAGGCATACAAATTGATAACTATGTACTGATAACGATAGATGCCTTTAGGCAAATTGTTGATGATATTGGCGGGGTTGAAGTAGATGTTCCTGCCTTAGAGGGGAATGGACTTCAGTATGATGATTACAGTGCAGGATTGCATATTCACTTGGAGCCAGGACTACAAGTATTAGATGGTAAAGCTGCGGAGGGCTTAGTAAGGTATCGTAAAGGCTACTCGGAAGGCGATGTGGGCAGAATTAAAACTCAGCAGCTGTTCTTAGAAGCTTTTGCAAAAAAAGTGACTAGCCCAGCTATTATTGGCAATCTTCCTAGCATTGTGAATACCGTATTTAATACAGTGACAACGGATGTAAAACTAACAGATATTCCAGGGTATTTGCCTTATCTAGAATCTTTAGATACAAGTAAATTAGCCTTTAATATTATTCCAGGAGTGCCCGATTATCAAAATGGGAAGTCGTATTATATTGCTGATGAA
>JAEXBC010000204.1 GCA_023457875.1 Bacillota bacterium
CTTTTAATTTTGTATCATGAGTAGTTTTTATCTTTAATACCCAATATCTCTTATTCTTATTTTGACTTTTTTTACTACGCTCTCTGCTTTCATCGATAAAGTAAGGTAATTGAATATCTTCAAAATATTTATTGATAGTACAAATTTTATATCCACCTTGCAACGGTTTAAGAACATCTTTTTTCAAGAATTCCACGAATTGTGTTTTGTCATCTCCGAATAGTTTTTTGTTGATATAATAATTTAGCTTATCAGACAAAGTAACACGATCATAAAACAATGAAAGGTCTTGAAAATCTTCATATGGGATATTCATATAACTACAAAGATATTTGAGATGACCAAATTTTCCGTCTTTACCATCAATTTCAGTAAGTAAATCTATGTCATACTTAAACTTCATGGCCTTAGCCGCATTCACAGCATATTTGCATAGGTTTTCTTTTCTAGATACACTAACTGTGTAAAGTAATCCATATTTATTTTTCTTACCGTATTGATTATTAAAATCATCATTGTTATTAGAGAGGAAGTATTTTAATGGCTTCTTCTTTTTTGAGAGATCATTTATATGTGTTTGCAGAGAAGATTGCTTAAATTGCTTTATATATATGTTGGGTAAATCATATTCATCTGTGATTCGCTTTCGTCCAATACACTGGATGATAGTGTCAAAATCTCTAATATCAATGATGATATGCCTCACCTGTGGGTCAATGATGTTTATGCCATTCTCGATAATTGAGGTTGAAAATAATATTTGCTCATCAAACTTCTCATGATCTCGTAATGAATTCAAAGTTTCTTCTGAACAATATTTTCCGTATTTAGGATTCTTTAATGCACATATAAATGTGGATGAATCTTTTATTTCCATGTACATTTTATAGGCTTGTTTAATATTGCTGCAAAAATATATTGCCTTTTCGTCTTTGGGTAATGTGATCAGCATTTTCTTGATAACTTCAATATCATCCCAGTAATAACAACCGTTAAATTTGTAAGGCTTCAAGAATTGATAGTTAAAATCCAGCTTGTGCTCTTTTTGATCTGCAAAGTATTTTTGCAGTATGCGGCTGGTGGCTGAGATAAAAATAACCAATTCGTTATCCGTGTTGTTAATTAAATAGTTTAGCGGTATGTCTGTTTCATCGGAAAAAGGAGAATCATTAAAGAAGTAATGGCTTTCATCTGCTATAATAACCGCATACTTATTTTTAACTTTATGGGGTTGAAACTGAACTAACTTGGAAAATGACTGATAGTTCATTATTGTAATAACATCTTCAGACTTTTTGCCATAAAGTGCCATTAGCTGATTTTTTAATGCCACTCTATTTGTCAAGAGTAATGCTTTGTAATTCTTTTTCTTACACTGTTGATAAAGCGTATTCATTACAAAATAAGTTTTTCCTGCACCAGTGTTTGCAGTAATAAGTATTTTATGACCAAACTCCCATTCTTTCATCATTTCAGGAGTTATAACGTCACCAATAAATTGACCATCTTGTAAGTTGAGTTCTAATTTAAAGCTGTGTTTATTGATTTTATTATTGTTTATAAATATCTTTTCCTTTCTTTTGTGCATATTACCGAACGTGTGTTCGAGAAGTGGTTCGGTTCGATGCTGAAAATTGTATGGGTTAGTGATGCATAACAGCTAACTACTATCTAAATAATCAAACTTTAATAAACAATGTAAACCTATGCCCGTGCCTCCCTTTTCTTTAATTTTAGTGAATATTCGCTTTACAACTGATCAACAATCTCATATAATTATTGAGCTATAATTAATAAAGGAGATGTTACTATGCCTCGTGGAGTCCGTGTGCAAAGAACCGACGATGAACGCTTGCAGATTATTAATCAGGATATCGCTGAAATGACGAACAGACGTAATACAATCCAAGCTAAGATCGATAAGCTTAATGCTCAGAAAAAAGAAATTTTGGTTTCAATTGAACAGAAGAAATTAGCTGAATTGGCAGATGTTCTTGCCAAAACCGGAAAAACGCCCGATGATATTTTGAATATGCTTAAGGCAAAATAGTTCTATTAAAGGAGTCTGGAAACAGGCTTCTTTCTTTTGGTGATGACATTATGCGTCTTTGACGCTAATAACACAGACTTCAGCTATTCATTGATTTCTTCAAAAACGATAGGCTTAGTGGCAAGTACCACCATATTAATATTTTTTAAGTTCGCATTATTATCTGAAAAAGATAAAGTATTGGCATCATAACCTATTGTGAAAGCATCTATAAATAGTCTGTACGGACTCAATTGGTTATTGCTTTTCAATAATGCTTCAAAATTTCCTGAGTAAACGGTATCTTTTGAAAGCAATTTATAATCCGTTTTAGGAATCGATAAAGATGAAACAAACAATTTTTGATTATCATTAGTTATTCCATGATAGCCTTGATATTTGTTATTAACCATATTAAATAGATTTTCTTTAGATTTACTGTCAAACACCAAATAATCAATATTCAGTGTTGCATTCGGCTGAGATTTACTGTTTATTTTTCCAATACAATATAGCGATTCATTAATATTAAGCATTATTTCTCTCCTTTTAAAATTTTACTTTTGTTTTCACTTCATCATTATCACTACTCAATATCGCCGCTGCTTTACCATAAGTTCTTTCTCCAACTCCTGCAAGTTTAGAAAGTTCTTTGCGGGTGTCAACTTTCTCAATAGGGTTTGGCAAATTTGCCAAAGGCTTTTCTTTTCCAATACCAAAACTTTCTCCTGCTTTTTCAAGGTTCTCTCTAGCTTTCTTTTCAAACATAGGACGGTACTTCTCTGTGACCGCTACACGTTGCATGGGGGAAAGGTTTCGTCTACCAAGTTGAGTATCAATCATCCTTTTATTCCACAACTCTCATATAGTCCGGCATCTGTCTCTTAAAAGGTGCGCTTTGATGGGTTTGATTATTTATAATGTATGCTTCATTCTCATTGACAGTATAAGTAGGAATGCCATTTTTCTCTGCCCACTCTTCCATAATGCCACGCTGCCCTTGAAATCGTCTTAGCTGACTAGCTGTGCAAAGCATGTTTACCATAAATCCACAAATGGTATCATTGAAGTAGTCCCATAACAGATCGTCAAGGTTATCCCCGATTGGTTCATCAGAAGGATAGGCTTTCAATTTATCTACTGTATAAAAGTAGTCTTTCCAGCCGAAGTCTTCATGTAGGTATTCCTTTTTAATAGGAAACAGGTTTACAAAATCGTTTGGGGTAAGCCGCATCATAAGCATCTGAATCAATTGAATCATCTTGAAACAGGATTCAGTTTCTTCCTGAGTAAGTTGTTGCCTTTCGATTTTGCGTAGTGTTGCAATATACTTCACACCATAAAAAACTAACTTTTTAGTGGTTTCAGTATCGGCATCAAATATGTTTTCGCCATTGTTGTCGATAACTCGCCAGAAAGCATTTAAGTATCTTTCGGATGTGGGTGTACATTTAATCACTTTCAGTTTTGTCAAGCGCTTTTCCTCCGTTTATTGTTTGTTTTATCTTGTAATTTTCAAACTGCAATTCCTTGATCCTCTTAGCGGCTCTGTTTAATGCATGTTTCATAGCCTTTTTGCCGCCGAATTTGGCTGTGTTTTTAAGATGTTTCGGGCTTGCGCATAGATTGTTACTCATTCTTATGTCCTTCCTTTTCAATATGAAGGGTGGTAGCAGGGTTGTCCACCACCACCTTTCATATTTTGAATGTTTATTCTTTTTCTTGATTTTTATCGCTGAGATATTCCATGTACATTTTAAAAATTTCTGCTCCAGTTGTATTGTGCCGATCTGCAATTGCCCAAACATATTTTCTTATTATGGGGAGTCCTTTATCAAAAGGAACATTTTTAAGTGAAACTGAAATTTCATTGTCCATATCTTTTAATTCATTAAATATCACGAAATTTTTATTAGCTATAAAGACCAACTCCTTTAAATAACACGCCGAAGCCCCTACATAATACCTATAATTATGGTATGATTTAATTGACAAATATCATCAAACCATTATTGGGTCTTAATCGCATGGCCTTGACTGATTTTTATATTCGTATACCTTTTCATTTTTCAAGGTGCGAGTTAAAATTGAAGTTCTTTGTATAAATGTATTTTATCTGCCAATACTGGCAATAAGGAAAGGTATAAACATTAAATAATTAAAGCAAAGGCATTCCCTCTTTTTGATTTGATTTCGTGCATTCTCGTGTCCGCTTTTTCCTCGTGTCCGGTTTTTCATTTCTCGTGTCCGCTTTTTTTCAAAAATTAGACACGAGGGGTTGACTTTTATCATTTGTATGGTACAATGAATATAGTTTAAAAAGAATATGTGCTGATATTGGTTGTCCCAAAAACAAATGATATTAGCAAAACAGCAACACTGTGTGAGGATTAACTTCATTTGGTGTATTTGTGTTTTTCAACTCACGATTGCACGTATGTTTATATTACTAATATTTTCCTAAAGTATCTACTATCATTTTGTAAACAATCTGTGAATTATTTATTAACGTTGGGGACTGGCAGTGAATAGCTGCCAGTCCTTTTGTATTAATCAATCACAAGCGAACTGCTTCAGCTTTCCAGATGCGATCTCTCCATCTACCTCATGCATTTCCTCAATCGCATCACATTCCAAATTATAAATCCCAACGCTCACTTCCCAATCTTTGACCACAAAACAGACTGTCTTCAGAACATCATGATAACATTCACGCTCTAGCTCCAACCGCATGAAAGTTTCAAAGATATACTCTTGACGTTTTGTCATAACTCCTAGCCTGTTTGGATCAATAACATACAATCCATCTTGAGGACAGCTTTTGTTTAGGTCGTAGAAATCTGGATTCATGAGATAATCAATCATTGTTCCGCTGTTGAGATGAGAATTATTAATTTGACAAAGCTCTGTAGGGATGAAGATAGTGCTGTCATATGAGGCTTTGATAGTCACGACATCAGAGTGAACACCAGTACACAAATTTAATTTAATTGATATTGAATCATCGTCAATGACTTTCATTGTTACTGAAACCGCTTCACTGTTAAATACGATTGGAGAAAGAAAACGACGGTTAAATGAGATTTCTGTACAGTGCCAATCAGGAACATCTTGGATAGTGATTGAATTACACATAAAGGTTTTGGGAATACGGGGATCACTACTTGTGTGAGTGACTTTGAAACTGTTGAAGTGAGATAAAGATGAGATAAGGGTTTCGATAGTTGTTGTGGTTGCTGTCATAGTGTTTTTCATGGTTTTCAATCTCCTTTTGTTTTTACGTCATTTGGTTTATAGCTTTACAAAATCGTTTTTTAGCCTAGAAACATGTATTTAAATCGATAAATCTCAGGCTCTAAGTGTTTGCCAAGGTAATTTGCCTTTTGAAACGGAATGAGCAAATAATTGAATTTAAAGTCATAAATATCAGTTGCAAGAGCTAGTCCCTTGCGGTAACTGTGCTTTAACGATTGATCCCCTGCCATACTCATATTCTCGATTGATTTTATATACATAATAATGGACAAGTATCTTTTCCCATAGGTTAAGCTTGCATGGGAGTTGCAATACATTTGGAGTGTCACAGATAAGATCATATATTATTAAGTAATACGACCAACAGCCGCTATCACAGATTGCATTTAGTGTCATAGAGGCTTTGACATTCGTTTTGAGTGGTAAAAAATATACCACACTACTCATCGACATTGGTATAAATCCGCATTGACAAGAATTGATTGGGATTTTCAAAAGCGGAAAGTGTTCAATTTGGTGTGAAGATGTTGTGTAAGTCATTATGATGTCCTCCCTTTTGGTTTTGGTGTTTGGTATGATTATATGGTACACTGTTATCCGTTCATATTCAATTGGCAAACATAACAAATATACACCGAAATAAATGTATGATTTGTGCATTGATTTTGGTGTATAGTTGTTGTATAATATATTTATACAAAGGAGTGAAAAAGATGCCAATTAAATATGATAAACTGTTTGAACTGATGACCGAAAAAGGGTTAACAACATATCGTATCAGAAAACAAAAGATCATTTCTGAAAGCGCATTGCAAAACTTAAGGACAGGAAAAAGTGTTTCTATTGATACAATTGAACGGCTATGCAAAGCACTTGATGTTCAGCCTGGCGATATTATGGAATATATTCCAGAGGAATCCCATGACAAATAAAATACAACAAAAAAGACAACTACCTTAATGATAGTTGTCTTTTTAAATATTAAAAGTTAATATATTTCCAATATTAGTTTTGTAAGTTCCATTAGTGCTTCTTCACTTGGTCTATTGGCAGTACACTTAACATTGGGATTCTCATGGTCAGGAATGTTGTCATCGTGATTGAATACTTTAGTCATATAATATCTCCTCTTTTAGCTAAAGAAGCTCTATATCAGAATCAAACCGATATTTCCCTTCCTGTACTGTTTTTAATCCAATGCTCCAACTTGCTTTTCTCGACGTATAAGGTTCTATTGATTTTAAACGAAGGAAAACCATGAGCATGCATTATATAATATGATTGTGTTATGCCTACCTTAAAAATGTGCTGTATGTCTTTAGTAGTATATAGTACAATATCACCATTGTCAATATTTGCCAATTTGATCCGATTTCTTGTCAACTAATTTGTTCATTTCATTATCCCCCTTTACTTATCATAATATATCATTGAATCACATATATGTCAATATTGGACATTGATATTTCGGTTTTTATGTGCATTTTACATATTAAAAGTAAAAAAGTCTTTTTATTTGCATTTGAGGATTACCTTTGTTTGACACGATTTTCTTTAAAGTATACACTTTATTTACATCGATTGAAGGAAAGGCTGGTGTCATCGTGAAATTTGGAATTAGAACACCTTCACTAAAAAAATCAATTAGCGCACGAACCACAGGCAGACTCAAGCGATCTGTCAAGAAAGCAATAATACCCTTCTATAGCAAGAGGGGTACTGGCATTTTTAAGAATCCTAAAAAGGCTGTTTATAACCGGATTTATAGTAGAACTTCGGTGGGGTTATGGGATTTAATTAAAAAGATGTTTGGATAATACTTACTAATAATTTTGTGTTATGTATTTAATTTGCTATTTTTTTTGGATTATATTGTAAAATTTAGTTAATGTTTTTATACTTAAGATATTCAAATAAAGGGAGGATGTAAATCTATGCCGAAACTACAACTACAGGACTTTTACTTTGGAGTGGCTATTAGTGCTTTATTCAAGTACAATCAGGACGCATCCCCTTCGTTAATTGATCAGGTCGATGATCTAGGGCAGCTTTGGAATATCGCTACTAATACCAGTGATGATTTTCAGGTATATATAAAATACACTGCAAAAAAAGTCTCTGTAAAAAACCCCAATCAAACATCTTGGAGCTTCAATTTGTCAGATAAAGAAAAAGATCGTATTGCTATTGCATTACAAAAGCCGGAACCCCTATTTATAATATTGGTATGCGGATTAAAAGGGTTTAACAATAGTGAAATCGCTGTATTGACTTCTGATGATTATCAAAAAATCTCCGACCGTACTACGATATATCTTAGTGTGCGAAAAGATACGGAAAAATCACGGCCTAGGAATTTTGATATTCAATTAGGTAGGAAACGAAGCGATTGTTTTCCTATTGAAAGAAATAGAATCGAAAAGAAACTTACTGATTTGATAAGAACAACTGTAAAGGCTGAAACCGTTTGACATAGAAGGAAACAAAATGCAAGTAAAAATGTCGGAAATAGCGCAATACAGGAGGTTACTGCTGGCAAGAAGTTCTAGAGCTGTGATAAAGTTATAGTAGTAACAAATAATTATTTCACTTCGTCTGCTGAACAATTAGCACAAGCGAATAATGTTATACTTTGGGATAGAAACATGCTTAAAGAGAAGATAAAAGAGAATTTTTGATTTTTTTCTGTGACTGCTCCATGTTGTATAGGGAGAGTCTTGCTAAGACACGACTTGCTACTGATGTTGTAATCTGATCTGAATCGACCATTTCTTGAAGTTCTGGGATGAGTGTGGTAAGTTTTTTATAATTCGCATAAGTGTCTTTAGACATTCCTAGTTCTTCTCTTAAATCTGATTGGGATTTCAGATTCGACAATGTAGAATCTGATTTTCTATCCCCACCATTTTTAATCCCATAAATCCTTTCCAGTTCACAAATAATTCTACCCATCTTTAATGAACTGCTTGATATATCGCCCCGTTGACGGAGATTAGTTGGTTACTATATGGATTAAAAAGGAGGTAAAATATGAAATATATATTAACAAATCAATATGTTAAAGATGGTATGACATTTGAATTTTATTCACCTGAATTTGCTAATGAAACTGAAAAAAATGAACAAAAAACTAGAATCGTAAACAATCTTGAATACATATTAAAATCTTTTGACAAAAAAGAATAATCCAATAGTTCTAAGTTCAACATGCTCTCCGAATCATATAATCACTATACAAAATCAACGCCTAGAATCAATTCGAGTTCTAGCCCTTATAGTTTGCCGTCAGAGGCATTTGAATGGATTCTGGGCGTAATTCTATTTGATAGTTAAAGGCTTATTGTAGGAGCTTGTAGGCGGGTGTGTGATGACATCTGAATTTACTGTAACCAGTTATTTACAGATATAAATAATCGGATAACGGGCAAATTATTATGGACATCATTGATCAAAAAAGAAAGATGAGGTGTCCCAAAGTTGGATAGTTAAAAATCATATTTTTACTTTACGTAAAGATATGCTAACGCTAATCTCTACCAAAGGAATCTTTGAAGTCTTGTAAATCAATAATGTCTTAAAGAGCACCGGCTAGGCTTTAATCTTTGCTTAGTCGGTGCTTTTGTATGCATAAATAAAAATTGCGAAAAAATTATAGATTATTTTTCATAATCTTTGTTAGCGGGGAATATGGTTTATAGTTGATTCTTAAATCCTCATCGTCTAAGTCCAGATAAGCTTTCTCGGTCACTGTCACGCTGCTATGACCGAGGATGCGGCTTAGGGTATAGATGTCTCCCCCATTCATCAAAAATCGTTTGGCAAAGTTATTTCTCAGCATATGAGGATGAGCATTGACTAAGCCCACCCTTTTAGTGTAGGCTCTAAAATTTGTCTCAAAATTACTAACGGACAGAGCATTACCCTGATTAGTACAAAATAGATACTCGCTGTCACTGTATCTGTCTTTAAATTGAAGCCATCGTTTGAGATTTCTTTCCATTTCAGCACTAAAAAATACTATCCTGCTCTTTTTACCTTTCGTATTTTCGGCATGAAGATAGATTGACCGTCTGACAATATCTAAATCTGGCAGTTTAATAAGCAACGTTTCTCCAAGTCTCATGCCTGTATCAATGATCAGCTTTATTATGGTACAATCCCTATGCTCATGGAACTTAGAAAGATCAAACGACTTGACTAATTTTTTAAACTCATCGTCAGAAATAAAATCTACTGGCTTGCGTTCATTTGTTAACTGTTTCACTCTTGAAACAGGGTTTTGAGGTATATAATGATTATCATAGAGATAGTTAAAAAATACCTTTATATTTCGAAGATAATTATTAATTGTTGTTTTGCTTATTGGTTTACATAAATCAGTCCTATTTTGAGGTAAATTGAATTGCCTACTTTGCTCATTTGCTACGACTGTATACTTGCCACGTTGTTGCAGATATTTCATATATTCCTTTATGTGTACCTCTTTCACTTCTGCCGCAGAGTCAATCTTAAATGAGTTGCATAGAAATTGTCCAAAGATAAATAAGGTCTGTTCATAAGCTTTCATTGTCTTTGGTCTTAGGCCTTGCAATTGACAGTAATTCATGAAATCTTCGACATCACAATCAAATTGAGTCACAGAAAAAAACCCCTTCGCTTTAATGGTAGAATACCCAATAAAGTAAAAGAGTTTATAGGTCTAGAAAGGTATTATTTATAGGTATAGAGTCTTTTTCCACATGAAATATAGCAATAAACTCTCGTCTTTATTGCTTTGAAAACTTGATGAAAACCTTGTCGAAATGCCCATGATAAGCGGTTTTGCAGTAATTAATTTGCATTTTTTAGACGCAGGCGTAATTTATCGGCAATCATTGCCACAAATTCGCTGTTTGTAGGCTTTCCTCTCCCATTATGAATCGTGTAACCAAAATAACTGTTCAGTGTATCAACATCACCGCGATCCCATGCAACTTCTATTGCATGCCGGATCGCACGCTCCACCCGGGACGCAGTCGTCTCAAATCTTTTTGCAACAGTGGGATAAAGCTGCTTCGTAACAGAATTGATAATTTCCGGCTGCCGGACTGCCAGCATAATAGACTCCCGCACATAATGGTAGCCTTTGATATGCGCCGGCACCCCGATTTGATGAATGATTTCCGTAATCATCAATTCGAGATCCGGTTCGCTTCCGGCAATATGTTCACGTGCAGTTTCCCCTTTCATTCCGCCGGCGCCTGCCAGTTTTACAATGCGCTCCACCATCACTTCGACATCAAATGGCATTAAAAAAAAGTAACAGGCACCAGCAGCCATCAGCTCATTTTCCAGCATTGCATTACTGAATGTTGAAGTAATCATAAAATACGGTTTTACAGCCAAACCCATGTTTCCTACTGAATTCATGACCCCGATTGCATCCAGCCTTGGCATGAAAACATCCATCAGGACGACCTGAGGAAGCGTTTCTCCAATCAGCTGGGTTACGGCAAGACCATCTCTTGGCGCAATAACAGTCTCAAAGCCATAAGTTTTCAGCAGTGACGCACATTTCCCACAATAATCGCCCGGTCCCTCCACAATCAGCACTTTTGTATGGTCTTTCATGCTTCTTTCTCCTCCATTGTCGCTTCCCTGTATTTTATATTATCACTTGCTGAAATTAAATACAACCTGTTTTTACCAATTTTTTTTGATAATAATGAAAACTTTTGAACTTATCTTTGGAGATATTTTCTGCCGGGTTCCTGTCAACTTTCGATATTCTTTGACATCTTATCCATATTTTCAACAAAAATTCCATAGCCTCGAGTTGGATCGTTGACGAAAACATGGGTAACCGCGCCTACCAATTTGCCATTTTGAATAATCGGGCTGCCGCTCATGCCCTGAACAATCC
>JAEXBC010000205.1 GCA_023457875.1 Bacillota bacterium
GCTCCATACATTAAGCTTTTTTGCTTATTAGTCATTTACAGGCAAGACATAATAGGACCCCTCAGCTCTATAATGCCTCATCCATTCATTTACTAATACGCTATAAAAGCTTAAACAAGAGGAGGGGCTCTTTTTGTGCTAGCTGGTACCATTATTGCTAAATAACTAACAGCAAAAGACTCTGGCTTAATACTTTATTTTTTATGATGTAGTCCACAATTGATTACTTTGAGATGCATCATTTAGATGGGTCTACCGCCTATAACCGCGCGTTAGATGTCACTTCCTGTAATAGGGTTAACGATCTGCGGCTTGGTGCTATTAAGTTTACCAAGTAAAGGAGGCAAATAAAAGTAATGATTTTGCTTCTACACTAGTCTATATGTGGTGAGAAATAAAAATCCCTATTTTTTTAGACGCCCAATGGTGCTTTGGCTGGATTTCCAGCTTTTCTTGGATACTGAGAAGCTGTAGGTTTTATTTTCTTTATTTTAGCTATCTTATGATTAAGATCAGTAAAAGGAATGGCTGCATCAACAATTGCCTCCAGCTCCCCACCTAAAATAGAAATTGCTTTTTTGCTTTGCTCTAATTCATCATCTAATTTTTGTCCCTTGAGTGCCATCATATAACCATTTACCTTTACAAAAGGTAGTGTATATTCACTAAGTACAGCAAGGTTAGCGACTGCCCTGGAGGCACAAATATCGAATTTTTCCCGATATGCTTTATTCTTGCCTAAATCTTCTGCTCTTGAGTGCACACACACAATACCACTAAGGTTAAGTTCGCTAATAACAGTTTCTAAGAAATTTAACCTCTTTTTTAAGGCATCTACTAAAGTCACTTCAATATGAGGAAATGCAATTTTTAGAACCATTCCAGGAAAACCTGCTCCTGTTCCAACATCTATTAATGTCTTTTGAGTATTCATATCAATTGCCTCATGAATACTCATACAATCTAAAAAGTGCTTAGTCATCACTTCTCTATCTTCAGTAATAGCAGTGAGGTTCATCCTTGTATTCCAATCCTGCAAGAGCTCCTTGTATCTAAAAAACTGATTCACCTGCTCATCAGAAAGAACTATATTAAAGTCTTTAGCCCCGCTTATTAATAATTGTCTCATTAATCATCCTCTTTCCTTATTTACTCATCTTTATGCGAACGATTTCTTTGTTCTAGAAAAACAAGTAGCATAGAAATGTCTGCAGGTGAAACACCCGAAATACGTGAAGCTTGTCCAATAGAAATAGGTTTGACTTGATTTAACTTCTGTCTTGCTTCAATTCTCAAACTATAAACATCGTCATAATTGATATCTTCTGGTATTAATCTCTTTTCTAACTTCTTAAACTGCTCTACTTGAGTCATTTGTCTCTTAATATAGCCTTCATAACGTAGCTCAATCATAACTTGTTCAATAACTTCTATTGGTAAGTTAGGTCTATCTGTATCTACGTCCTTAAAATCTTCATAATCAAGTTCAGGCCTTTTTAATAATTCAACTAGTGCAATTCCAGAACGTAATGGTGTACTATTCTTTTGCTCTAAGATTTTTTGAACCTGTTCACTTGTGCCAACATAAACAGTTCTTAGTCTTTCTATTTCTGCCTTAATAGCCTCTTTCTTATTAACAAATCTTTGATATCTATCCTCCGAAATTAGCCCTGCTTCATATCCCTTTTGAGTCAATCTCAAATCTGCATTATCTTGTCTAAGCAATAAGCGATATTCAGCTCTAGAAGTCATCATACGATAAGGTTCTTTTGTACCTTTTGTTACAAGATCATCAATAAGTACGCCGATATATCCTTCTGAGCGATCAATAATCATGGGTTCTCTTCCTTGAACTTTAAGCGCAGCATTAATTCCTGCTACTAAACCTTGAGCTGCAGCTTCTTCATAACCAGAGCTACCATTCATTTGACCTGCACTAAAAAAACCTTCAATTGCTTTAAGTTCAAGTGAATGTTTAAGCTGCATAGGATTGATACAATCATATTCAATTGCATAACCGGTTCTCATCACTTCTACTTTTTCTAACCCCTTTATCGATCTCAGCATATCTAACTGTACTTCTTCAGGAAGAGAGGAACTCATTCCTTGTACATACATTTCTGTCGTACCATCACCTTCTGGTTCAATAAATACTTGATGTCTTTCTTTATCAGCAAATCTAACGACCTTATCTTCTATAGATGGACAATATCTAGGTCCAGTCCCTTCAATAACACCAGCATATAAAGGAGAACGATGTAAATTGTCTCTTATAATTTGATGGGTCTTTTGATTCGTATAAGTTAAATAACAAGGTATTTGATCTCTTTTAATATCTTCTTCCTTATGTTCAAAAGAAAATGGTACAATGCGGCCATCTCCGTGTTGTACCTCCATTTGAGAAAAGTCCACAGTTCTAGCATCTATACGTGCTGGCGTACCTGTTTTAAATCTTACAAGTTCAATACCTATTTTCTTTAATGCTTCACTTAATTGATTAGAAGTTTTTAATCCATTTGGTCCTGTATATTCTATACATTCTCCTGTAAGGCATCTGGATCTAATATAAGTGCCTCCAGCTAATACAACAGCTTTGCACTCATAAACCGCTCCTGTATAAGTCACTACAGCTTTTACCTTTCCTTCTTCAACTTGAATATTAACAACCTCTTGTTGCTTAATTAATAGATTATCTGTATTTTCTAGAGTTTTTTTCATCATACGGCTATACTTCACTTTATCAGCTTGGGCTCTTAAGGAATGTACAGCTGGTCCTTTAGCCGTATTTAACATACGAGATTGAATATAGGTTTTATCTATATTCTTTCCCATTTCACCACCGAGGGCATCAATTTCTCTTACTAAATGCCCCTTTGAAGTTCCACCTATATTTGGATTACAAGGCATCATAGCTATACTATCTAATGACATTGTAAACATTATCGTTTTATAACCCATACGAGCTGCTGCAAGTGCAGCTTCACATCCCGCATGACCTCCACCTATAATGGCGATGTCTATCTTTTCCGCAACATACATCTTTTCTCTCCTACTTTCCTAAGCAAAATCTACTAAACAATTGATTAATAATTTCTTCCTTTAATGATTCTCCTATAATCATACCTAGATGCCCAAAAGCATCATGTAAATCTATAGCAAGACAATCCTCTGGCAAACCTTCCTCTATAGCTTGTACCACTATTTCCAAACTCTTTATTGCCTTAATGAGTGATTGCTTTTGCCTTTGATTGGATATGATGGCATCACTTTCACCGACTACTTCTCCCTTAATCACAAAATGCTTCATTGCCTCTTTTAATTCACTTAAACCTTCCTGCTGCTTAACTGAAACTTTCACCACAGTTTGAGCATTAAAATATTGATTCATTATTTCCTGGGTAATATTATTTTCTAAATCCGTTTTGTTAAGCACAAATATTACGCGCTTATTCTTAACCTGTTCTAATATATCTCTATCTTTATCTGTTAAACCTTCATTGCTATCTAATAGCATTAACACTAAATCTGCTTCACTAATTGAAGCTTTTGAACGTTCTACACCAATCTTCTCAATTAAATCATTAGTTTCTCTAATACCAGCTGTATCTAATAATTGAAAGGGTATACCCTGAATATTTAAATAAGCTTCCACAACATCTCTAGTGGTTCCTGGAATATCAGTAACAATAGCTTTATTTTCTTCTAGTAAAGCATTTAAAAGAGAAGATTTTCCAACATTAGGACGTCCGACTATGGCTGTCTTGACACCTTCTCTTATCATCTTTCCTGTATCTGCTGTCTTTAATAATTCTTTTAAACCATCTAGTAGTTCCACTACTTCATTTTCAAATTCACTAGTAATAGGCTCATCTTGATCATATTCCGGATAATCGATAGAAACTTCAATCCTTGCGATAATTTGCATGAGTATATCTTGATATGCTTTAATTTTTCTAGATAAATTTCCTTCCAATTGTCCAACAGCTTGAGATAGAGATAGCTCCGTTTTAGCTTCAATGATATCCATAATAGCTTCTACTTGAGCTAAATCAATACGACCATTTAGAAAAGCTCTTTTAGTAAACTCTCCACTATCAGCCATTCTTGCCCCTGCCTTAATAACCTCCATCAAAACAGCATTAAGTGGAATAGGTCCTCCATGGCAATTAATTTCTATGATATCTTCTCTAGTAAAAGTACGAGGTCCTTTCATGAGCATAACAAGGACTTCATCTAAAACTTTACCATCTTCATTAACAATATGTCCATAGGTAATTGTATGGGAATCAATATCCTTAAGAGATTTTTTATTAGCTGCTTTAAATATATAATCTACTATATTAATCGCATCATTGCCACTTACTCTAATTACTCCTATACCACCTAGGCCAATTGGCGTAGAAATAGCAGCTATAGTATCTTCAAATAACAAAGTGTTCATCCTCTCTAAAAAAAAAACCAGTATTAAACTGGTTTTATTTATATGATCTATTTTGGTTAGTAGGGGTAATGACCTCTTTTCTAATTGGTTCTTTACCTTCACTATGTGTCTTTACAATTTTACTATCTTGTAAAGCTGCATGAATAATTCTTCTATCATATGGGTTCATTGGCTCTAAAATAATAGGTTTTCTAATTTTTTGAGCCTTTTTACTTAACTTAAATGCAAGATTCTTAAGGGTTTCTTCTCTTCTTGCTCTATAATTCTCCGTATCTAACATAATCTTAATGTATTCTTGCCTACCTTTGTTAGCTACAATATTAACGAGATATTGAACGGCATCTAATGTTTCTCCTCTTTTGCCTATTATGGTTCCCATATTTTTTCCTGATAAGCTA
Source organism: Bacillota bacterium (assembly GCA_023457875.1). Lineage (GTDB taxonomy): Bacteria > Bacillota > Clostridia > Lachnospirales > Cellulosilyticaceae > Cellulosilyticum. The sequence continues at coordinate 4,840 of JAEXBC010000205.1, forward strand.
AGCAAAATACGATTATTATTTACCACTTCAGAAGAAACTTCACATTCCATATTCATTTCTCTTAACAATTTACCTAAAAATGTCTTAGCATCACTAATAACTCTTTCTAATTCCTCTTCTGATACTACAACAGCATCTTCAGAATCCTTTGTTTCTTCTATTTTATGATGACTAACAGGTTCTACTAATTCTACACTTTTTTCTCTAATTACTTCTTCAAGTTGAATCTCTTCATCAATAGACTTTTCTTTAAGTGTTACTTTAACCTTAGCTTGTTTAACACCAAAACCTAATAATCCTTTTGAACCTTTTGATATAACTTCAATGTTAACTTCATCTGTACTAGCACCTAGTTCAATAAGTGCTTCTGTTATAGCTTCATCAACTGTTCTTGCAAGTTTTTCAATAGATTTCATCTTCCTACCCCCAATTATTTATAAGTATATTATTTTCATTTTACCTTCATGTTGGGTTATTCTTGATCATCAGTTTTCTTTTGAATAGGTACTTTTTTAATCACTTTTTTAGTGTACGTTTTTGGTGCATCATTATTATTTTGTACAGTACTTACATTAGGTGCTTCACTTTTCTTAACAGGTACTTTCTTCATGACTTTCTTTGTTTGAATCTTGTTATTCTTTCTAGCTTCTTCTCGTTCTTTTTCAAGCAAAAGATCCATTTTAGCATCTTGCTTTTCCAATATTTTATTTACAATCCACTGTTGTCCCATCATAATCACGTTACCAGCAATCCAATAAAGAGCTAAACCGATTGGTATAGTATAAGCAAATGCTCCAGTCATAATAGGCATAACAACATTCATCGTCTTCATCATAGATTGAGCTGAATTTTGTTGTGTATTTCCATTAGCACCAGATGTCTGAACTTGGGTGGTTGAAGCCATTGAAATTTTAGTAAATATATAAGTTGAAGCACCAGCAATAATAGGAATTAAAATAACCCACCATTGTGTATTAAATAATATACTTGGGGAATCAACTACATTAAAACCTAAGAAAGTCTCAAACTTTTCCTTCACTTGAAGTGCAGTTTGAATATCTGCTTGGGCGCTCGTCCCAATTTTACTTAATAACTCATTCCATTGCGTTGTATTTAAATGACTTAAAAATTGACCTAATTGATTTACATTTGAAAGATCAAATGAAGTACGCGTTGATGTTTCAATACCTTTTTTAAAAGGTTCTAATATGGGTTGGTAGTTAGCTCCGCTTTGAACAACTTTGTTTGCAATATCAACATATTCTAACTTTAACTTAGAAATATATCTAGCTGGCTCACGTAATACATTAAATAATGCTAATATTAATGGAAATTGTATGAGTAAAGGTAAACATCCAGCAAAAGGATTAATCTTATACTTTTTGTATAGCGCTTGCATTTCCTGGCTTTGTTGTAATTGAGAAGCTTGGTCCTTTTTACCTTTATACTTATTTTGAATTTTTTGCAATTCTGGCTGAATTTTGCTCATCCCTCTAGTGGTTCTTTGAGAAGCCAGTTGTAAAGGCGTTAATAATATACGTGCTACTAACGTAAATAATATAATAGCAATTGCTAGCTGGGCTACTGGAAACACCATTACTACTCCATCAAAGATAAAGCTTAATATGCCTCCAAAAATGTCATTAATAAATCCCATTCTTTTCCTCCTAGTTGTTTTTCTTATTTCTTATTCTTTTTTTCTGGTACTGGGTCATACATAACTGGATGAAATGGATGGCATTTTAAAATCCTTTTTGCTCCAAGAAATGTGCCTTTCAGAAAACCATGAACTTGAATAGCTTCATAAGTATATTGTGAACATGTTGGAGTAAACCTGCAATGTCCTCCAAGCATAGGTGATATTCCTCTTTGATAGAATCTAATCAGGATGAGAGCTACTTTTTTAGGAATATTCTTCATCGTCTAAGTCCTTTCTGTAGCTTTATATATAAATCATATTTCATAACTGATTATAAGTAAACTTTATGTTGTTTTAATAAATTTATAAGGGAATTAGAAATTTCTTCATAATTAACTCCATTTGCTGCAGTTCTAGCAATCACTACAAAATCCCAACCTGATGAATCAATATTCTCTTCCTTTAATCTATAGCTTTCTCTTATGAGTCTTGTTACCCGACTACGTACAACACTATTTCCTACTTTTTTACTAACTGAAATACCTAATCTATTATGAGATAAATGATTCTTATATCTATATACAACTAAATACTTATTTGCAAAAGATCTTCCTTTTTTATATACCGTTCTAAATTCATAATTCTTCTTTAGCGATTCTGTATGTTTCATACTGAGTACTCCCAAATTTTATAGCAAAAACAAGGCCACATAAGCGGCCTTGTTTTATGCTGTTAGTTTTCTTCTGCCTTTTGCTCTTCTTCTAGCGAGTACCGCTCTACCATTTTTAGTTCGCATTCTTTTACGAAAACCATGTTCTTTACTTCTTTGACGTTTTTTTGGTTGATAAGTCATTTTCATTGTGAGCACCTCCTTTATGGGATAAGTTAACACACAATACACACATAAAAATTGATAAATAGATTTGCACATACTATTTATCTCACACAATTAATAAAAAAAATTTATATTTCCTATATAACATACAAAATATAAATAAGCACTACGCATAGTATAGAAGATTTATAATCTAGAGTCAAGCCTTACTTATTACATTCACAAAAAAAATTACAAAATAATAATGGAAAATTATTTTTTTCCTTTCCTTATTAATGTAGATAAATAATTAATTTTGAAAAAATTTAGCTCTAACCCCTTTACTTTTAAAATTTATAGTTATTCCACAAAATATCCACATTATTTTTTACAAAACGCCTTGTGGATATTTTTCTGGAAAGGTTGCTTTTCCACAGCTAATTTGATATTATAAAATTACTTGTAGATAAGTTGTTAATTATATTAAGTTATTCACATTCTGTTGATAAAGTTGTGTATAACTTATATTTTTTCCTTTTTTTTTGCATTTTTTAGTGCTTTTGATGTCTTTTTTATCTGGACAACTTTATCCACACTTTGTTTAACACTCTTTTTTCATTTTTTAAATATAAAAATTTTATCATATATGTTGATTAATTTATGCACATGTTGACAACACTTTAATAACTTGTGTATAAATCATTAAATTAGGAGGATTAAGTATGTCACCACTGTATCAAACACAATGGGAAGCAATCCTTAGTATTATTGAACTTGAAACGTCTAGTGTAAGTTTTAATACTTGGTTTAAGGAAACTGATCTTCTATCTATAGAAGACACTACTTTATTCATTGGTGTAAAAAACGAATTTACTAAAGAGATTCTTAATACGCGCTATATAGAGCTTATTAAAAATAGTGCACTTCAAGTTCTTAATAAGGAATATGTTATTAAATTTGTACTTCCAAATGAACAAAGCAATACTAACAAAAAAATGTCTAAGAAAAATGACCAACTTCAGGATCCACTCAATAACCCTAGTAATCTGAATCCTAGATATGTTTTTGATAGCTTTGTCGTTGGTAATAGCAATCGTATGGCTCATGCTGCTGCTTTAGCTGTTGCCGAAGCTCCTGCTAGAGCATATAACCCACTTTTCTTATATGGTGGTGTAGGTCTGGGTAAAACCCATCTTATGCATTCAATTGCGCATTATATCCTAGACCAAAATCCTCATTCAAAGATTATTTATGCTTCATCAGAAAAGTTTACAAATGAGTTGATTAACTCTATTCGTGATGATAAAAATGAAAGCTTCCGTAACAAATATAGAAATATTGATGTCCTGCTTATAGATGATATTCAGTTTATTACTGGTAAAGAAAGAACTCAGGAAGAATTCTTCCATACCTTTAATGCCCTTTATGAAGCAAATAAACAAATTATTATCTCTAGTGATAGGCCACCAAAAGAAATTGAAACCCTTGAAGAACGTTTACGTTCTAGATTTGAATGGGGTCTTATTGCAGATATTCAAAGCCCAGATCTTGAAACGCGAATTGCCATTTTGCGTAAAAAAGCTGAGATAGAAAGCCTTTCTGTGCCTGAAGATGTCTTGTTATTCATTGCTAAAACAGTTATATCAAACATTCGTGAACTCGAAGGCGCACTCAATAGAATTCTTGCTTTTTCTTCTCTTACTAATAAGCCAATAACTGTAGAACTTGCAAATGAAGCACTTAAAGACCTTATTTCTAAGGACAGGCCTAAAATTATTACAGCTGAATATATACAAGAAATAGTTGCTACTTATTTTCATATTAAGCCCGAAGAATTACGATCTCCAAAAAGAACACGTAACATAGCATATCCTAGACAAATTGCGATGTATCTTTGTCGTAAGCTTACCGATCTTTCTTTACCTAAAATAGGAGAAAAATTTGGTGGACGAGATCATACAACGATTATTCACGGCTTTGAAAAAATTTCTCATGAACTTCAAAATGACATAGAACTGACACAAATTCTAAATGAACTAGAATCTAAAATTACAGCTAAATAAGCTTGTGTATATTCATGTTAACTTTACGTTAATACTTTGTGGATTGTTTTTGCGATTTTTGTTTGATGTTAATAGTGTGGATAAGGTTAAAGTTATTGTTTAACTCTTCCACATGTGTATAAACATGATTTTTTTTAATAACGATAATGCCTAAGTGGGGTTATCCACAGTACCCACACCCACTATTACTATTAATACTAAATTTACTTTAATAATTGTATTTTATTTACACGGAAGGAGCTATCCACATGCATATCTATTGCAGACAAGATCTGTTACTTAATAGTATAAATACTGTGCTTAAAGCATGTTCAACTAAGACAACAATGCCCATACTAGAATGTATTTTCATTAAAGCATTTAATAACAAACTTACTTTAGTAAGTAATAACTTAGAGCTGGGAATTGAAAGTACAATTGATGCAGATGTTATAGATGAAGGATTTATAGCACTTGAGTCTAAAATATTCTCCGAAATTATCAGAAAGATGCCAGGAGAAGTTATAGAAATTTCATCTGATGATAACTACATGACAAATATCATGAGTGAGAAGTCAAAATTCCAAATTGCTGGTCAATCAGGTAAAGACTTTCCTGAACTACCAAACGTTGAAAAGACCCATGTTTGTACTGTCAATCAATTAGCACTAAAAGAAATGATTCGTCAAACTATTTTTTCTGTTGCTCAAGATGAAACAAGACCTATCCTTACAGGAGAAATGTTTCAAATTAAGAATAATAGTTTGAATATGGTTTCAGTCGATGGATACCGTATTTCATATAGAAAATTAGAATTATCAAATGAGAATAGTGAAATTGAAGTTGTCATTCCAGGAAAGACACTGGGAGAAATCAATAAGATTCTTTCCTCTGAAGAAGATGATGAAGTCACTATTTATTTTGGCGATAAAAACGTTCTTTTTGATATAGGAGACAGTAAGATTGTTTCCCGTTTGTTAGAAGGAGAATTCTTAAAATATGAGCAAGTATTCTCTACAGATTACGAGACTAAAATATTAGTAGATCGTAAGAACTTTTTAATGAGTATTGAACGTGCAGCTCTTATTTCTAGGGAAGGTAAGAAAAATCCTATTCGCATTCAAATTGAGGGGCACAAAATGCTCATTACATCAAATGCAGAACTTGGAACTGCTCGTGAAGAGCTTGATGTAATACTTGAAGGTAAAGCAATTACAATTGCTTTTAATCCAAAATATCTTATTGATGCACTTAAAGCAATTGATGAAGATAACATATGTATACACTTTATATCTGCCCTTACCCCTTGTATTATTAAGCCAGAGGATGGGGATCATTATAAGTACTTAATCTTGCCAATTCGTGTAAATTCATAAAATAATGTAAAAGTAATCGCTCTACAGTTCTTGTGAATAATAGAGCGATTTATTACTTAGTATTTTGTATACAAAATACTTTAAGACAAAGGAGAAAACCATGAAGGAAATTAAAATTACTACAGAATTTATAAAATTAGAGCAGCTCATGAAGTTTGCTGATATGGTTCAAACAGGTGGTGAAGCAAAAACATTGATTAATCAAGAATTAGTTCTTGTTAATGGTGAAATATGCACCCAAAGAGGAAAAAAGATTAGAGTAGGTGATGAAGTATTGTTCGACGGAGAGCTTTATAAGGTAAAATAATCAAGAAGGAGAGCTTTATGTATATTAAGGAGCTATCTTTAACTAATTTTAGAAATTATGATCAAATCAATATTTCTTTTGATTATGGAATAAATATTTTTATAGGTGATAATGCTCAAGGTAAAACAAATATTTTAGAGTCCATTTATCTTTGTGCTACAGCTAGGTCACATAGGACGCATAAAGAAAAAGAAGCCATCAAATGGAATGAGGAAAATGCGCATATTCAACTAAAAGTCCAAAAGAATTATGCTGAAGATACAATTGATTTTAATTTGTGTCCTAAATCTAAGTCGGTACATGTCAATAAACTTCCTGTTGGGCGTTTAGGAGAATTATTTGGTGTTTTGAATATTGTTATGTTTTCTCCTGAAGATTTACAGCTAATTAAAAATAGTCCTAAGGAGCGTCGAAGATTTATTGATATTGAACTTTGTCAGATTGATAAAATGTATTATTACGCATTAAGACAATATCATAAGGTGTTGAAACAACGTAATTTGGCTTTAAAGCAGTATTTTAGTCATAAAGACTACTCAATTATAGAAGTATGGGATATGCAAATAGAGGAGTATGCAAAAATCATTATTGAAAAAAGAAGAGCCTTTATTGAGGAAATCAATAAGATTGCTTCTCATATTCATGATGACATCTCAGGACACAAAGAAAAGTTAGAAGTTATTTATCAACCTAGTGTAGATTTAATTGAATTTAACGAAAAGATTATAAAATATAGAGAAAAGGATATACTTTACCAAACGACTTCTATAGGACCACATCGTGATGATTTGATTTTTTTAATCAATGGAATGGATGTCAAGACATATGGTTCACAAGGTCAGCAAAGAAGTGTGGTATTATCCATGAAGTTAGCTGAAATTGATATTATGAAAAAGTATATCGGAGAAGATCCAGTACTGCTATTAGATGATGTACTCTCAGAATTAGATGATAAAAGGCAAAAAGATCTTTTTAGATATACTAGTAATATTCAAACATTAATTACTTGTACAGGTGTTGAGCAAAGTGTATGGGATACACAAAAAATTGGAAAACTTTATAAGATTAAATCTGGCACAATTGAGGTAGTTCATGGTTAAAAACATAAATAGGTAAATATTATCAATAGTCCTATGAAGTTGGTAGATTTGCCTTTGTTAATCATTTGGTATATAATAAATAATAGATAAGTATAGTTTTTAGTAATATAAAAGGAGTGAGATCTTAGTATGGCAGCAACGTACGATGAAAATCAAATACAAATCTTAGAGGGGCTGCAGGCGGTACGAAAAAGGCCTGGTATGTATATAGGTAGTACCTCTTCAAAAGGTCTTCACCATCTAGTTTATGAAATTGTAGACAACTCTGTTGATGAAGCATTAGCTGGTTATTGTAGTTTGATACAGGTTACTATTCATAATGATAATACAATATCTGTTTTAGATAATGGACGTGGTATTCCAGTTGGAATACATCCTCAAAAAGGAATATCTACTGTAGAAGTAGTATTTACTATTCTACATGCTGGCGGTAAATTTGGCGGTGGGGGTTATAAGGTATCAGGTGGTTTACATGGAGTAGGTGCATCAGTAGTAAATGCACTTTCTGAATGGCTTACCGTTGAGGTATATACCGAGGGAAAGGTATATCAAGAAAAGTTTTCTAGGGGAGAGGTAACACAACCCTTAACTATCATTGGTGAGACTGATAAAGAAGGAACTTATGTAACTTTTAAACCAGATTCAGAGATTTTTGATGATCTTGTTTTTGATTATGGTATTTTGGAACAACGCTTAAAAGAAACAGCATTTTTAACTAAAGCACTTAAAATTGAGCTGATTGATGAGAGAGAAGAAAAACAGCAAAAGAAGACTTTTCATTATGAAGGTGGAATCAAGGAATTTGTACAGAAATTAAACAGACATAAAACACCTATCTATGATGATATCTTTTATTGTGAAGGAGAAAAGGATGGCATTGTAGTAGAAGTAGCCTTCCAACATAATGATAGCTATGTAGAAAATATGTTTAGTTTTGTTAATAATATCAATACCATTGAAGGTGGTACACATCTTTCAGGTTTTAGAACAGCCATTACTAAGAATCTAAATGATTACGCAAGAAAGATGGTATTACTCAAAGAAGCAGATAAAAACCTTAGTGGAGAAGATATCAGAGAGGGTATGACTGCAGTTATAAGTATTAAAATTAGTGAGCCACAATTTGAAGGTCAAACTAAAACAAAACTTGGAAATAGTGAAGTGGCAGGCGTTGTACAATCTATCTTTGGAGATAATTTAACCTATTTTTTAGAGCAAAATCCAAACGTAGGAAAAATGATTGTTCAAAAAGGTGTTATGGCTTCCAGAGCAAGAGAAGCAGCCCGAAAAGCCCGTGAATTAACCCGTAGAAAGAGTGCACTAGAAGGTAGTGCTTTACCAGGAAAATTAGCAGATTGTTCAGAAAAAGATGCTTCTAAATGTGAAATTTATATAGTCGAAGGAGATTCTGCTGGTGGTTCTGCAAAAAGTGCACGTACTCCAAAAACACAAGCTATTTTACCACTTAGAGGAAAAATTCTTAATGTTGAAAAAGTCAGGATCGACAAAATGCTTGAAAATCAAGAGATAAGGAATATGATTACTGCTTTTGGTGCAGGCATTAGTGATGACTTTGATATTACTAAATTAAGATATGGGAAAATTATTCTCATGACAGATGCCGATGTGGATGGTGCTCATATTAGAACACTTTTACTCACATTTTTATATAGATACTTTAGAGAACTGATAGAGCAAGATCATGTTTATATTGCTCAACCACCTCTCTATTTAGTGGAAAAAAACAAGAAGAAATATTATGCTTTCGATGATAAAGAACTTGAAAAAGTTTTAGAAGAAATTGGCCGTACAGGTATTTCACGTATGCAAAGATATAAAGGTCTGGGTGAGATGAATCCAGATCAGCTTTGGGAGACCACAATGAATCCGCAGACAAGGGTACTTGTTAAAGTGAGTATTGATGATGCTGTACAAGCTGATCAAGTTTTCACTGAATTAATGGGTGAGGATGTAGAACCTAGACGTCAGTTCATTAAAGAACATGCGCATAAGGTAACTTATTTGGATATTTAGAAGGGCAAGGAGAATATAAATGGATATAAATGATGAAACGTATGACAAGATTATTCATAGAGATATACAAGAAGAAATGGAAAATTGTTATATTGATTACGCCATGAGCGTTATTGTATCTCGTGCCCTACCTGATGTACGAGATGGTTTAAAACCTGTTCACAGACGTATTCTTTATTCTATGAGTGAATTAAATTTATGGTCAGACAAACAGTACAGAAAATCTGCACGTATTGTCGGAGATACCATGGGTAAATATCACCCACATGGAGATTCATCAATTTATGATGCGATGGTTCGTATGGCACAGGACTTCTCAACAAGATATCCTTTAGTTGATGGACAAGGTAACTTTGGATCCGTTGATGGAGATAGTGCTGCTGCTATGCGTTATACTGAAGCAAAGATGAGCAAGATAACAAATGCTTTACTTGCTGATATCGAAAAGGATACTGTAGATTTTAGACCAAACTTTGATGAAACCCTCAAAGAACCTTGTGTTTTACCAGCTAGGTACCCTAATTTACTTGTTAATGGATCCTCAGGTATTGCTGTTGGTATGGCTACCAATATTCCACCTCATAATCTTGTTGAAGTGATTAATGGTGTCATAAAAATGATTAACAATTATATTGGGGAAAACGAAGAACAGGAAGTCCGTGAGACTGAAATAGAAGAGCTCATGTCAATTATAGAGGGACCAGATTTTCCGACTGGTGCAACGATTTATGGTCGTTATGGCATAGAGCAAGCCTATAGAACAGGAAGAGGAAAAGTTAAGGTAAAGGCAAAAGCTGAAATTGAAGCAATTCATGCTGGAAAATCTAGAATTGTTGTGACAGAGATTCCTTATTTAGTCAATAAATCAAAACTAATTGAAAAGATTGCTGATCTTGTAAAAGAAAAGAGAATAGATGGTATTACTGATATAAGGGATGAATCTGATAGAAATGGTATGTCTATTATCATTGAATTAAGAAGAGATGTTAATCCAAATGTTGTTTTAAATCAGCTATATAAGTATACACAATTACAAGATACCTTTAGCATTAATATGCTGGCACTTGTAAATGACAAGCCAGAGGTGCTTAATCTTAAGCAAATTCTTGAAGAATACTTAAAGCATCAAAAAGAAGTTATAACAAGAAGAACTAAGTTTGATTTAAAGAAGGCAGAAGATAGAGCACATATTTTAGAAGGACTTCGCAAAGCCCTGGATAACATTGATTTGATTGTATCACTGATCCGTTCATCAAAAACGGTCCAAGAAGCTAAAGAAAAGATAATTGAAGCCATTGATTTAACAGAGATTCAAGCTCAAGCTATTGTTGAAATGAGACTTCGTGCTTTAACTGGATTAGAAAGAGAAAAGATTGAGGAAGAGTACGCAGAATTATTACAGAAAATCGAATACTTAAAATCTATTCTTGCTAGTGAATACAAATTGTTAACTGTTATCAAAGAAGAATTGACAGAAGTGAGACAAAAGTATGGTGATGGAAGAAGAACAGATATTACCATTGATGAAGATGAATATGAAATTGAAGATTTAATTGATGAAGAGAATATTGTGGTGACTGTTACCCAATTTGGCTATATTAAACGTATACCACTAGACACCTATAAAAATCAAAATAGGGGTGGTAAAGGTATCGTTGGTGTTAATACTATTGAAGATGATGCAATCACACAATTATTTGTTACATCAAACTTTAACTATATTATGTTTTTCACTAACAAGGGAAAAGCATATCGTATTAAAGGTTATAAAATCCCAGAAGCAGGAAGGACTGCAAGGGGAACAGCAATTGTTAATTTATTAGAACTTGATAAAGAAGAGGTCATTACAGCAGTCTTCCCAGTTCAAGAAAGTGAAGAAGAAACATTCTTAACGATGGTTACTAAAAAGGGTCAAATTAAGAAAACACCTTTTAAAGATTTCCAAAATATTAGAAAGGGTGGGCTTATTGCACTTTCACTGAATGAAGAAGATGAGTTGGTAGATGTGCATCAAACTACAGCTGAGGATTCTATTTTAGTGGCTACTAAAAATGGACAAGGTATATTATTTGATGCTACAGATGTAAGACCAATGGGTAGAAATACTAGAGGAGTAAGAGCTATCAATCTGAGTGAAGGTGATGAAGTAGTAGGTGCAACTGTTCCTAGAGATGGGGAACAAATTCTTACTACTACCACTAAAGGTTTAGGAAAAAGAACACAAATAGATGCCTTTAGAGCACAAAAACGTGGTGGAAAAGGATTAAAGATTAGTAAATTGTCTTCAAAAACAGGATATATTGTAGGTGTTGAATCAGTAAGTGACGAAGATGAATTATTATTAATTACTTCAGCAGGTGTTATTATTCGTATTAAGGTAGCACAAATCTCTTCCATCGGGCGAAACGCACAAGGTGTTAAATTAATTAATCTTGATGAGGGTGTACAAGTTGTATGTATGGAAAAGGTAAATGATGTATTTTTTGATGAAAACATAGATACAGATTTCATCGGCGAACTTCCTTCGGATGAAAATAACGGGGAAAGTAATGTTGATTAGTAGATGAAAATATTAAAACGTCTTTTCATATTATCATTATTGATAACTGTAAGCGTAGGTGGTTTATATTTTTTCTATATCAAGAATAACAATGATATAGCATTACCTACGCTTATAAATTTTCATACATCAAATAAAAAATACATCATAAAAAAAGCAGGAAACATTGTAGATGAAGCAGATACTGAAGAAGAAGCAATACATAAAGCAAAAAATATTAAAAGAAGTATTGCAATTAATACTGTAAATAATGAGTGGGTATATAATCCATTTAATCCCTTTTTAATTATTACGGATACTGCAGTACATGATTTTGAGACTTTTAAAGAAGCTATAAAGTATGCTAAAAATAACAATTATGATAAAATTTATTTTGAAAATATATCAACACTAATATGGGAAGACAAAGTACAGGTTAATCAATTTAAAGAGATAGAAGTTCCTATGATTATGCAAAACCCAGAATTACCAAGGGGATGTGAAGTAACTTCTCTTGCTATGATTTTGAAGTATAGAAATATTGAAGTAGATAAATTAACACTTGCAACAGAAATTAAAAAAGATACTAGCCCTTTTTATATAGATGAAAAGGGAAGAAAGCATTACGGTAATCCATATGATGGATTTGTAGGTGATATGTATAATATGAGTAAGAATGGCTATGGTGTATATCATGATCCCGTGGCAGAACTCGCCCAAAAGTATTGTGGAGACAAAGTTATTGACTTAACAGGGGGAGAGTTTGAAGATATTCTTTATTTTTTATCACAGGGAAATCCGATATGGGTTATTACAAATGCCACTTACCAGCCCCTAGATGATTCAAAATTTGAAATTTGGCATACACCTACAGGTATTGTAAAAATAACTAATAAACAACACTCTGTTGTTATCGTTGGATTTGATGAAAAAAATGTCTATATCAATGATCCCTTACGCAACACTGCAAACGTTGCTATTAACAAAGAAATGTTTAGGAAAGCATGGGAGCAGATGGGGCATCAGGCGATTACAATTTTAAAGTAAATGTAGGTAAGGTTTACAAAATATTATTAATAAATTTTACTAAAATACAATTGTAAACAATAGAGTAAAATGATATCATAATAGTAAGATGTTATTATTTATCATTCCAACAAATACTTTACTCATTTTAGTAAAGATAGGTAAAGAATTTAATTATGGTTAAAATTTTACTATCTGATAAAATATTTAATACGAATAAATGTGCAAATAACAAAGTATAGTTAAAATGAGTTGAGATATTTTTATGAAAGGTAAGGCATCAAAAATATTCCAATAATTTTACCCTTTCATCTTGAAATGAAAGGGTCTTTTTATGTTAAAAAATCATTTAAAAAATGATACTGTAAAAGGCTTGACATAAAGAATAACATTTGTTATTATATATCTTGTCTTGATAAAAGGGATATAATTTTATAAAAAAAAAGAATTCGGAGAAGTACTCAAGTTGGCCGAAGAGGTGCCCCTGCTAAGGGTATAGGTCGGGTTAACCGGCGCGAGGGTTCGAATCCCTCCTTCTCCGTTATGTTTTATGAAAATAAAGCAGAAAAAAGTTGACATATGTTAGGTATTGATATATACTTATGTAGTTGTCAACTAAATGAACTTTGAAAACAAAATAGTAACTATAAAACCAGTCGATTCATAGTTTCTTTTAAGAAACTTACAATCAGTACAACTTGTACTAAGTAAAATAGTCAGTAGTAGCAATACTACACGGACAAAC
>JAEXBC010000206.1 GCA_023457875.1 Bacillota bacterium
TATATCGGCATTTTAGGCCTATATAATGAGAAAAAATTAGATAAAAAATAAAATTAGTAATCATTGAAAAAATTTCTTAATAAAAAATGTAAATTTGCAAATTAATACTATTAATGCTAAACTAAAAAGTAATATTTGATGTGTACTAGATATCAGGAGGATTGCAGAAATGAAGTGGAAAGCAGGTATGCTTTTATTAATAGGTTGTATTTTAGTTGGAACGGGAGCTTTAGTTTATCAATATAATATCAAACCCGATCAAGAGGGAAAAGTTATAGAAAAAGAATTAGTAGAAAAGCTTTGTATCTTAAAAGGAAACATTGTGCGTATAGAAGTAAGAAAGGATGGCACTACTATTTTAGAAAAGCATAATGGACAGTGGCAAAATCCACTTATAAGTAGTTTAGAGTATGATGAAGGAAAGATTCATAATTGGCTTGTAAAGATAAGGGCTTTAGAAAGCCTCGAGGCTATTTATAGAGTAGAAGATTTAGCGAGTTACGGTATTGATGAAAATGCATTTACACTTACATTCTATGATGACACCAATGATATCCAAACCTATAGGGTTGGTAAAGTATCCAATGGTGTAGTTTATCTGATGTGTGATCAATTAGAAGGCATATTTACAATATCTCTTGAACAAAGTGAAATGCTTCAATCTAACCTAAATGATTTTGTAGAGGGGCATATAGACACCCCAGATGTTAAAAAAATTGATAGAATTCAACTGCTTGAGGGCAATAAGCCTGGCTTTAGTTTAATAAAGATGAATATGCCAGAGCATCCTAATTGGGTATTAAGTGACTACTATAAGTCACAGCATCCTATACAACAAGAAGTTATGGAAAGCCTTTTAAATGAAGTGGATCGTATCGAGTTAAAAGGTTTTGTAGGCATTATGAGTGAGCAGGAAGATTACGGATTAGAGGAGCCACAATACAAAATGGTTCTAAATGATTCATGGTCATTAAGCTTTGGAAAGTCAACAGAACAAGGCGTTTATGTTAGACAGAATGAAGAAATCATAGTTTATGAAGTAGATAAGGTTTTTTTCAATATCCTCTCGGACTTAAAACCCTTTGATATGATTTCAAAACAAATTCTTGATATAACCCCAGCTTCTATTCGTGAAGTGGTTTTAGAAAATCCAAAGGATAAATATGTGCTTTCATTACAAGAAGAAAAGGCTGGAAGTAAGAAGATAGTAGGTAAATTGAATGACAAGGTGCTTGATGATGAGCAAATAGGTGAAATAGTAACCCGTATCAACGAGAGTATTTGCTTAGAAGCAGTCTTGCAGAATCCTGAGATTGAACAAAAAGAAGCGCGAAAAGCAGAGATTACGATTAGGTATAGCTTAGTAGATCATTCAAAAGCAGAGATAGAACTTATTCCTTATGATATTAATTACTATATACTGCGCTATAATGGAAATATCGAGTTTGCTGTAAACAAGGACAAGGTGATTAAGCTATTTAGTATGCTACACGATAGAATACATAGAGTATGAAATTATTAAAAGAGTCTCAAGAAAAATCTTGTAGACTCTTTTTAAAATGTCTTACCATAAATAAAAAAAAGGAAAAGGAAGATACTATGTATTATATTTATATTTTAGAATGTGCAGATGGCACATTTTATACAGGTTATACGACTCAAGTGGAAGAACGGGTATTAGCTCATAATGCAAAAAAGGGTGCAAAATATACAAGAGGAAGAACACCTGTTAAATTAGTTTATCAAGAAAGCTTTGAAGAAAAAAGTGAGGCTTTAAAAAGAGAATATGCCATTAAAAAAATGACAAGAAAAGAAAAAGTAAAGTTAATGAATACACAATATTTAAAGTAGGTGGAGTGACGTATGCATCAAATAAAGAAAGACTATATGTCAATTTTAATTGGATCTTTTTTGATAGCGATTGGATTATATTTCTTTTGGGCGCCCTCAGATTTGGCGGCAGGAGGTGTTAGTGGTCTTGCTATTATTTTAAAGGCCCTTATTCCCAGAGTGCCTATCGGTGCCATTATATTGGCTTTAGATGTGGTGATGTTTGCAATCGGTTTTTTGTTTTTAGGTAAAAATTTTGGCGTACGAAGTATTATTTGCAGTCTAGAGGTATCTCTATTTATGATGCTCTTTGAGCTTATTTGGCCGCTTGGTGAATCTATAAGCGACGATTTACTGATTTTACTGATTTTTGGTGCAGTTTTTATTGCTATTGGACAAGCTCTGATTTTTAATGCAGAGGCTTCCTCTGGTGGAACGGATATTATTGCGAAAATAATTAATAGGTATACGCCTATTAACATAGGTTCAGCTCTCATGTTATCTGATTTGACAGTTGTAATTTTGGCAACTAGTATTTTTGGTATTGAAAAAGGACTTTATGCAGCATTAGGTGTCCTGATTACGACTAATTTGATTGACTATATGATTTCTGGTTTCAATGTACAGCGCTATGTCATGTTGATTCCATCTAGTTTGGAAAAAGCAAATGAAATTAACACCTACATTTTAGAAGAGTTAGAAAGGGGGGCTACAGTATATACAGCAGAAGGCGCATATAGTAAAGAAAGAAAACAAGTTATCACAACAGTCATCGATCGAAAGGAATTTATTGAACTAAAAAAAGAGCTTACAACGCTTGATCCCCTTGCCTTTATGACGGTTCAAAATCTGCACGAGGTCTTCGGTGAAGGATTTAAGCGCTAGATAAAGGCAATTTTTAGTAACAAATAGAAGTATCTATATTGACAATATATTAAAAAAATAATATACTATAAAACATAGAGGAATACTTGGAAATAAAAAAGGGGAGGGATCTATGAAGATATCAACAAAGGCACGATATGGTTTACGCGCGTTAGTCGACTTAGCTGTTCATTCATCAGGAGATCAAGTTCCACTGGTTCATATCGCCAATAGACAAGGATTATCTGTGAATTATTTAGAACAAGTATTTTCTTTGCTTAAGAAGGCAGGTATTGTAAAAAGTGTTAAGGGAGCTCAAGGTGGGTATGTTTTAGCACATCCTAGCTCTCGAATTACAGTTGGTGAGGTGATTCGTTCAATAGAAGGAGAAATTCTTATTGTAGATGAAGATCCCACTAAATCCAATGAATCATTGATTTATACGAATTTACAGGAATGTTTAAGAAAACAGGTTTGGGATAAGATGACTCAAAGCATTTGTGAGGTGATTGATAACATCACCTTAGAGGATTTAATTAAAGATTATCAAGCTTTATTGCAACAAGATACATGGATGTATTATATATAATAAGAGAGGATGAGTATCATGAAAAAAATAGCTAAGAATATTACAGATTTAATTGGAAACACACCTTTATTAGAAATTGGTCGATATGCAAAAAGTGAGGATTTAAAAGCTACCCTAGTGGTAAAACTAGAATCCTTCAATCCAGGAAGTAGCGTTAAAGATCGTATTGGTTATTATATGATTCAAGAAGCAGAAAGACAAGGACTTATTCATGAGGGAACTACCATTATTGAGCCAACAAGTGGTAATACTGGAATTGCATTAGCTTATATTTGTGCAGCAAAGGGATATAGACTGATTTTGACTATGCCAGACACCATGAGTCTTGAGCGTAGAAATGTACTAAAAGCACTAGGGGCAGAGCTTGTACTCACAGAAGGTGTAAAAGGTATGAGAGGCGCAATTGAAAAAGCAGAGGAATTGGCAAAAGAAAACGAATCAAGCTTTATTCCACAGCAATTTAGCAATCCATCTAATCCACTTGCTCACCGTGAGACAACCGCTTTAGAAATTTGGAATGATACAGAAGGTGAAGTTGATATTTTTGTAGCTGGTGTAGGTACAGGTGGAACCATTACAGGTGTTGGAGAGGTATTAAAACAAAAGAAAAATACGATTAAGGTCGTTGCAGTAGAGCCTAAAGACTCACCTGTATTATCTGGAGGCAAACCTGGGCCACATAAGATTCAAGGAATTGGTGCTGGATTTGTTCCTGACGTATTTAAACGCGATGTAGTGGATGAGATAGCGCCAGTAAGTAATGAAGCAGCCTTTGAAACTTCTCGTAAGCTTGCTAAGACAGAGGGGATTTTGGTAGGAATCTCTTCAGGAGCGGCTTTATATGCTGCAACACAGCTTGCTAAAGCAGAGGAAAATGCAGGTAAAACAATTGTTGTTTTATTACCAGATACAGGAGAGAGATATTTATCAACACAATTATTTGTATAGAAACGATTTGTAGGAGATCATGGGATTATGGTGGAACTCAATAATAGTTGGCAAGAGTATTTAAAGGATGAATTTGAAAAGCCCTATTACAGGCAACTGCGAGAATTTTTAAAGATGGAATATCAAACCCATCGCGTTTATCCTGAAATGCATGATATTTTTAATGCTTTAAAATTAGTAAGTTATGAAGAGGTAAAGGTCGTTATTCTAGGGCAAGATCCTTATCATGGCGCAGGGCAAGCGCATGGAATGGCTTTTTCTGTTAAACCAGGTGTCAAAACCCCTCCCTCTCTCATGAACATTTATAAGGAATTAAGAGATAGTATGAATCTGACTATTCCTAATAATGGCTATTTAATGAAGTGGGCACAGCAAGGTGTACTTTTGCTTAACACGGTATTAACGGTTAGAGAAGGTGAGCCTCAATCCCATAAAGGAAAAGGCTGGGAGGTATTTACTGATCGTGTGATTAGTATACTCAATGAAAGAAAAGATCCGGTGATTTTTATATTATGGGGTGCTCCTGCTAAAAAGAAAGCTAGTCTGATTACATCACCTTGGCATAAAATACTAATGGCAGCGCATCCTAGTCCATTATCTGCTCACAATGGTTTCTTCGGTTGTAACCATTTTAACCAAGTAAATCAATATCTTTTAGAATTAGGGAAAGAGCCTATTGACTTTCAAATAGAAAATATTTAAATGGAATGCACTTGACAAACTAAAGTTATATCATTAAAATACAAATATAATTTAAACTAATAGAAGCCATGAAAAAGACAATGAAAAGAAGAGTAAATTCTTACTAAGGTTTAAAGAGAGCCGAGGAAGCTGAAAATCGGTAACGAGGTAAGAAAAGAAGAACATCTTGGAGTTTCTAACCGAACAGCATCAGCTAAGTAGGCTTAGACGGGATAGACCGTTATATCTAAAGTGTATCGAGTAAAATCTGTACATGATAAGAGGACTTTATTTTTGTAAAGTCAATTAGGGTGGTACCGCGAATCAACCTTCGTCCCTTGTTTTGAGGGAAGAAGGTTTTTTTATATTATTTTTTATATATCAAAAGGAGGATTATATATGCAATTAAACATTCCAGAAGGCTATAAAGCTAAACTAGATTTAAGAGAAACAGAAGTTGCTATAAAAAAGCTTAAGGATTACTTTGAAAAAGCTTTAGCTTACGAATTATATTTAACCCGTGTATCAGCACCCTTATTTGTAAAACCTAATACTGGACTTAATGATAATCTTAATGGAACAGAGAGGGCTGTTGCTTTTGATATTTTAGATGACAATGGTGCTACAGCAGAGATTGTACATTCCCTTGCAAAATGGAAGAGAATGGCTTTAGGGCGTTATGAGTTTGGCATTAATGAAGGACTTTATACAGATATGAATGCCATCCGCCGCGATGAAGAATTAGATAATTTACATTCAATTTATGTAGATCAATGGGATTGGGAAAAAGTGATTACTCAAGAAATGCGTACAGAGGAGTTTTTAAAGAAAACTGTAAAACAAATCTACAGATCCTTTGTAAGAACTCAAAATTATATTATCGCAGAATATCCTATTTTAGAGAAATGGCTACCAGATGAAATTTATTTTATTACTACTGAGGAGCTTTTAGCACGCTACCCTGGTTTATCTGCTAAGGAAAGAGAAAATGAGATTTGCAAAGAAAAGGGAGCTGTTTTCGTAATGCAAATAGGTGATATCCTTTCAAATGGTGAAAAGCATGATGGAAGAGCACCAGACTATGACGATTGGTCTCTTAATGGAGATATTTTGTTTTGGAATCCACTGCTAGATAGTGCTTTTGAGCTTTCTTCTATGGGTATTCGTGTAGATGAAAAAGCCTTAGCTGAACAACTAGAAAAAGCAGGTTGTACAGAGCGAAAAGAACTTACATTCCATAAGGGAATACTAGAGAGAAAGCTTCCTTATACCATTGGCGGAGGAATTGGACAATCAAGAATCTGTATGTATTTTTTACAAAAAGCGCATATTGGTGAAGTTCAAGCCTCTATTTGGCCAGATGAAATGATTCAAAAGTGTGAAGAAAAACAGATTTATTTGTTATAAGAGATAGATCAGTAGCAAAATAGAAAATACCAGCATTAGGACTATAAATAGCCTAAGGCTGGTATTTTTGCGCAAAGCCAGTATAAAAAAAGGTAAATGACACAAAATAAGCTTAATGTTATAGAAGAAGGAGAAGCATATGTTTATTAGTGTGATAACTGCCTTAATTTCTGGACTACTTATGAGTGTGCAAGGTGTTTTTAATACCCGCGTTACAGAAAAAGCTGGTTTGTGGTTTACAACGAGTATTGTACATCTGACTGCTTTTTTGTGTTGTCTTGGGATTTTACTTTTTGTTCGAGATGCTAATATGGAAGGATTAAAAACAGTAGATAAGTGGTATTTATTGGGTGGTGTATTTGGAGCAGGGATTACCTATACAGTTATTGTATCGATGAATAAGTTGGGGCCAGCCTATGCGGTGATGTTGATTTTGATTGCTCAAATGCTTTGTGCATACTTAATTGAGCTATTAGGATGGTTTGGAACAGAAAAAGTAGGATTTATATGGACCAAAGCGATAGGTGTTGTGGTAATGATTATTGGGATTGTCGTTTTTCAGTGGAAAAAATGATTTCAGATTTTTTTATAAAGAGTGTATAGCAAAGTATTTAAATAAACGCCAATAGCAAAAAAATTTAAAGCAAAAAGCTTAAAAGAGATTAATTGCATAAATAATAAGAAGTAGTATGATGTAAAGGCGAGGCTTTACGTCATACTACTTCTTATTTATCTTATTCTGCTTAATACCTAGTTAAGAAAGTCGGTTTTTAACGATTAAACCATTTTTTAGTTCTAGAATACGTTGATTGGAAGAGCCTCTATACAGCAAATGCTCATCTTTTAGTGCCTCAATATAAGGGCCGTCGATCAGTACATCAATATAATGCAAGAGAGGTTCTTTTTGAGGGTCTTTTCTAAGTGCATCATAAGTATAACCGGTATAACACCAAATAGATAAACCTTCTTCTTTGACTGATTTGGCAAGCTCTATTAAACTTTCGCATTGCTCAAAGGGTTCACCCCCAGAAAAGGTAACACCATCAATGAGTGGCTTGTTCTTGATTAGCTTATGTAATATAACGGAATTGTCTAAAGTATCTCCATAGTCAAAGGCTTGCATCTCCTGGTTATGACACCCTGGACATGCGTGGTAGCAACCAGACAGAAAGAGTACGCTACGAAAACCTTCTCCATTTACATTAGAATGCTCTAGAAAACCTGCAACCTGTAAGGTGCTCATACGCTTTTATATGTGTTTTGATGAGCCTCATCGTGTGAAAGTCTGTCTTTTCTTTCAGCGCATTTTCCACCTCCAAAGCGCTCATCCAAACTGAGATAACCTGTTACACGGCTAATGCCTTGGATTTTGTTACTACCGCATGTAGGACAAGATTTAACGTTATCATTTACTGTAGCACCACAGTCTTTGCAGTAACGTAGATGAAAGTTTATGCCGATATAGCTAATATTTGATGAATCATAGGCATAGTTAAGAATCTTTTCTATGGTTTCGGGTGAAGGGTAACCATCTACTTCAATGTAACTAATATGACCAGCGTTACACATTTTATGGAAAGGCGCTTCTATTTGTATTTTGTCAATAATAGAGATGCAATAGCCTACAGGAACATGGAAACTGTTGGTGTAATAGTCTTTATCAGTTACACCTGTAATGGTGCCAAATCGCTCACGGTCTTGAACAACAAACTTTCCACTTAAACCTTCTGCAGGAGTTGCATAGCAGCTCCAGTTAAGATGGGTATCGATAATGGCTTGATCTATAAAATCACGTATATGCGAAACGATGCGATAGCCCAGCTCTCTTGAAGCTTCACTTTCCCCATGATGCTTACCCGTGAGTGCTGTTAATGTTTCAGCAAGACCAATGAAACCAATAGACCAAGTACCATTTTTAAGGATAGGATCAATACTATCATTAGGTCCTAGTCCTTCTGAACCTAGCATTAAGCCTTCACCTATAACAAAAGGTAGATCTTTAACCTTAAGGCGCCTTAAGACTTCGTAGCGATGTAAGAGGGATTCTTTTGCTAAAACAAGTCGTTCATCTAAAAGACTCCAGAACTGATCTAAGTCACCTTTCGATTCAATAGCAATTCTAGGAAGATTGATTGTAGTTGGTGCATTATTACCACGGCTGGTAGGTCCTTCAGGACCATTTACATTAGCACAAACATAAGTACGACATCCCATGGTAGCAGGTATTATGCCTCTTTCATAGTATTTTAAATTGAAATCTGCATCAATATTCATAAAAGTAGGGTTCATTCTTGTACTAGCAGTACGACATGCTAGTTTAAATAGGTATTCATAAGGAGAACCCTCTCCGCGATTAACACCCTTCTTTACACGGAAAATAATATTAGGGAAGATGGGTTGCTCATTTTTGCCTAAGCCCTTTTCATATTCTTCTAAGAAAATTTGGCATACTAAAGCAGCATCCTTGTTTTCAGGTAAGCCAATGTTTAAGCTACTAAAGGGAACTTGTGAACCTGCTCGAGAGTGCATGGTGTTCAGGTTATATACGATGCCTTGCATCGCCTGACGTACCCGGCAAACTAATTTCTCTTCTACAAAAGCATTAAATTCTTCTACAGAGAAAGTGTTTTTTAGAGGCGCAAATTCACTTTGAATTTCTAAACGTGTTAAAGCGACATAAGGAGCCATAGCATTATCAAAATTAACATGGGATTGTCCACCGAACATATCATTTTGAGAAGATTGAAGGAGTATACAGCTCAGTTCTGCAGCTGATTCAATACGTTTTGGTCTACGAATAGTACCATAGCCTGTATTAAAGCCTTGTTCAAATACTTTTCCAGTATCTATGTGTAAGCAATTGATAGTGAGGTTGTAACTATCTAAGTCATGAAAATAAAGGTCGCCCTGTTCATGAAGCTTTGCCAAATGTTTTGGCATTTTAGATAGGTTATGCCATTTATTTGTTTCACTAGCAATGCGAAGTAGCTTTGAGGAAAAGTTATTCCCTACATTAGCATTGTCTCTATCCGTTTCAATACCAATATTATGAACCGTATCCATCAGTTCAGATTTTAGGTCACGAATACGGGTACGTTCCTTTCTGTAGTTAGCATATGAATTCTTTAATGCGGTAAGCTCTAAATCCATAAGCGTGTCTTCAATGAGATCTTGAATCTGTTCTACAGAAATTTCCTCTTGGTAGATATCTTTAATACGATTTGTTACTTGTATGGTAATCTCATCAACAGATACATCACAAGTTATATTTTTTGCAGAACGCAAAATAGCATTTTCGATTTTAGCAGGATCAAAAGTAACCTTTCTTCCATCTCTTTTAATTACGCAGTATTGCATTTAACTACCCCCCTTTTAAATTTAGAAGTTCTATACATATACTATATATATAACTCTCTTAATAGTTATATACTATATCTTGCATATTTATTTTGCAATAGAGTATTTTTAGCTTATTTTGTCAATGTATAAAAATGGAAAATAAAGTATATTTTTTGGTGTATGATAAGGGATTCAAAAGAAAGACGCCTATAATTTTTTTTTTCTCGACGAATTTGAGTGGAAAATCCTATGTTGCATTTTGAAACAGGTGATGTAAAATATAAAATGAACGATAAAATAAAGGCTAAAAGAAATGTTAAATCGGACGTGTTTGAACGTACATAAGGAGATAAAAATGAATAAATATGTTGTTTTAGACATAGAAACAACTGGAACCCATCCCATCCATAGTGAAATCATAGAGATTGGGGCTGTCTATATAGAGAATGGAAAGGTTACAAAGACTTTTGATGAATTGATTTGTCCAACCCAGGATATTTCAGAATATATTACCTCTATTACGGGAATAACAAATGAGATGGTAGCAAATAGCTTCCCTGTTCAAGAAGTGTTGCCTAGATTTATTGAATTTTGTGAGGATGTGCCATTAATTGGCCATAATATTATTTTATTTGATTATCGTATGCTGAAAGCAAAAGCCAATGACTTAGGCTTTCAGTTTGAGAAGAGTGGGCTGGATACCTTAGTGATTTCCCGTAAAATGCTTCAAGAATTGCCTAGTCGAAGATTAGGGCAGCTATGTGCTTATTATCATATTTCTCTTGAAAACGCCCATCGTGCATATCATGATGCCTATGCAACCTATGAGCTTTTTGAAAAACTAAGGCAGCAGTTCGAGTCTCTGGAGCCTAAACTTTTTGTACCACAGCCTATGAAATGGGAAGTTCCAAAACAAGAATTACTTACAAAAAAGCAACAGGCCTATTTGGAAAGCTTATGTGATATGCATCATATCGTATTACAGCAAGACATCAAGCGTCTTACAAAGTCTGAGTGTAGTAAGCTGATTGATAAAATTATTCTAACCTATGGTAAGCAAAGACGATTATAAAAAAGTTTATAGTTATTAATAATTAAGTGATTTAGCACATAAATATAATAGAGGGTTACAAATGCTCAAAGTCTAGGTGTAGATTTTGAGCATTTTCTTTAATGGGGTGATATATATGGAAAGACAAGAAGAAAACAAAAGGTATATTTTAGAAAATTTTGTACTTAACACTTTTTTTGGAATAGACAATCTTAGAGCAATCTATCCCAATTTAACATTTGATACGATTGCACCTGGGATTTATACAGTGAATGTACCACCTAATGGTGAGGCAGAGTTTGAAAAATTAAGCCAGGAAATCAATTTTGTCATACCTCCAACTCCTTATGGTTTAAACGCTATACAAGCTTTAGATGCTTCTGGTATTTTGATTTTTCATGAGTATCCTTATGGTGAGCTAAGAGGGAAAGGGG
>JAEXBC010000207.1 GCA_023457875.1 Bacillota bacterium
ATACTATGGGGAACCACGAAGGAAGCTTTTTTAGAAGCGCTTCGTTCGAGAAACCATATTGATATTGAAAAACACTTGTATCGAGAAGAGGAACGCCCTGTATATAGCAAAGAGCAAAAACTCATTGCCTATGTAAAAATAGGTTATTATCCCAGTGCAACCCTAACGAAAAATGACCTATCCTTTCAAAAGGATGTTCATCTGAGTATCATTTGGTGTGCCAGCATGATTTTGATGTGGTTTATTTTATCAGGTCTGTATGTTTCGAGATTATTTACCTACCATATTTATGGCATTAGTAAGACCTCCATTGCCTTAGCTGATGGAAAACTAAATGCCAGATATCCTTTAAAAAGCAAAATTAAGGAGATAGAAACCTTAAGACATAGCATGAATTACTTAGGTGAAAAGCTGGAAAAGCAAGATACCATTCGTAAAAAGTTAATTAGTGATGTATCTCATGAAATTCGTACACCACTTCATATTCTTCAAAGCAATCTGGAGGCTATGATTGATGGTATTTACCCTAT
This sequence comes from Bacillota bacterium, assembly GCA_023457875.1. Taxonomy (GTDB): domain Bacteria; phylum Bacillota; class Clostridia; order Lachnospirales; family Cellulosilyticaceae; genus Cellulosilyticum. Next base: position 531 of record JAEXBC010000207.1, read on the forward strand.
CGATGAAGAACAAATGAATGTGCTTTACGAAGAGGTAGTACGTTTTGGAAAGCTTCTTAATAATTTGGATTTACTTAAAAATGTGGAAGAAATAGAATCACGAATGAATTTTAGAGTGATTAGCTTAAATGAAAGTATAGAGCAAGTTTTCGATGCCTTTAAGATTGTGGCAAAGGAAAAAAAGATTACCTACCATCTTAAAGATGCTGACACAGAAAAGGTGATGGTTTCAGCTGATCAAGACGCACTTAAACAGCTGTGGATGAACTTATTGTCAAATGCCTTTAAGTTTACTGATTTAAAAGGAGAAATAAAGGTAGTTACAAGTGTACAGAATAAAGTATGTACCATTACGGTTCAAGATAGCGGAATTGGTATTGCAGAAGAGGATTTGCCCTTTGTATTTGAAAGAATGTATAGGGCAGATAAGAGTAGAGAACAATACGAAGGAAGCGGGCTAGGACTTACTATGGTAAAGCGTATTGTAGAAAAGCATAAGGGAAAGGTGGATATTGAGAGTGTAGAAGGGAAATATACAAAGATTATCATCACCCTTCCGGTGCATACCATGATGCTAGAACCTAATAATATTAGTAGTAAAATGAAGTCTTACATTAAAATGGGTAATAAAAATTAGAATATTGCTATTTTCCTTGTTATCATTATCAAAGTGTGATACATTATATAGAAGTTTAGATGTATCTATTAGTAGATGTATCTTTTACAGAGTAGAGATTTATGCGTGAAGTGTTCTTTGAACGGGGAGTTGTCAAAGAAACGAAAGATTGTATAATCTGCGGTATAAATCTTGCATCCCGCTGGTATGATAAAATAGGAGCCTTTTAGTGGGATAGGTGTTTTTGCCTATCCCTTTTTATTTAAGTTTTATAGGACGTGTTAGGTAGGTAAACTATGAAAAGAATAGATGAAATATTAAGCAATCCCTTATTTTTAAGTACCCTTAAACAAATAGGTACGTACGAAAGTGAGCGCTATTTTTGTAAGCACGATATAGAGCACTTGTTAAGTGTGGCAAGGATTATGTTGATTCAATCCTACGAAGAGGCGATAGCTATTGATAAGGATATTATTTATGCGACAGCCCTTTTACATGATATCGGTAGGGCCCTACAATATGAAAAGGGTATACCTCACGCAGAGGCGGGAATTGATATTGTTCATAACATTTTAGAGCAATGTTATTATACTGAAAAAGAAAGGAAAACCATTTCACTTGCTATTTTAAATCATAATGATAAGGAAGAAACCAGTAAGTTAAGTCAATTATTAAAGTATGCAGATCAAGTCAGTCGTAATTGCTTTTGCTGTAAGGCATACGAGGCGTGTAATTGGCCGCAGGAGAAGAAAAACAAAGGAGTAGTCATATGATCATAGGTAATCGGAATTTTAATACCAAAGAAGATGTATATATCATGGGTATTTTAAATGTTACACCAGATTCATTTTCTGATGGAGGCAAATATAACGCTTTGGATCAAGCACTCTGTCACACTGAAAGTATGATAAAACAAGGGGCAGATATCATTGATGTAGGGGGTGAGTCTACAAGACCAAACCATATTAAGATATCAGAAACGGAAGAAATTGAACGTGTATCCCCTATTATTGAAAAGATTAAAGCACATTTTGATATCCCCATTTCGCTAGATAGTTATAAAAGCGCTGTGATTAAGGCGAATATAGGGCAGATTGATTTGATTAATGATATATGGGGACTAAAATATGATGTACAAATGGCACAGCTTATTGCAAAGTCAAACTTGCCCTGCTGCTTGATGCATAATCGCGCAGAAAATAATTACACCCATTTTTTTGAAGACTTTATGAGTGATATCAAGGAAAGCCTTAAAATTGCAACTGATGCAGGGATAGATAGGGACAAGATTATACTTGATGGTGGTGTCGGATTTCAAAAGAGTCAGGAGCAAAATCTTGAAGTTGTTAATAGGACACAGGCGTTGTGTGAACTGGGTTTTCCAGTGATGATAGCTACTTCAAACAAATCCATGATAGGGTATGTGCTGGATAATACCGTAGAGGAGCGACTTTATGGAACCCTTGCAACCACCGTTATTGGCGTGATGAAGGGTGCAAGCTTTATCAGGGTACACAATGTTGGGGCCAATAGTGATGTCATCAAAATGACTAAATCTATTCTGGAGGAGAAAAAATGGATCAAATAAGTGTTAGCGGAATTGAATTTTTTGGTTACCATGGTGTTTTTGAAGAAGAAAAAAGGAAGGGACAAATTTTTTATATTGATTGCGATATTTCACTCGATACATCACTGTGTGAGGATGATTTAAATAGGACGGTCAATTATGGAGAACTAACATGTAAGATTGTTGAATTCTGTGAAACAAACGCCTATGATTTGATTGAAACCTTAGCTAATGAGCTAGCTTCTTATATCCTTCTGACCTATGATTTGATTCAAGAGGTTTCTATTACTGTTCATAAGCCGCATGCCCCTATTTCGGCAAAATTCTCTGACGTGACCCTCACGGTTAGAAGAGGCTGGAAAACAAGTTATCTTGGGATTGGCTCAAATTTAGGGGATAGAAAGCAGTATCTTGACCTAGTAATAGAAGAGATATCAAAGGACAAGCATATACTTGAAATGGCAAGGTCCACTTATATTGAGACAGAGCCCTATGGCGTTACAGATCAACCCAAGTTCTTAAATGGTGTAGTGAAAGTTAAAACCATTTATACGCCTTACCAGCTTCTTGAATTTTGTAAGCGCTTAGAAAAGATGGCTGGCAGGATAAAAACAAGACATTGGGGAGAGCGTACGCTGGATGTGGATATACTGATATATGCTGATGAAATTATTTTTAAACCTAATCTGATAGTGCCTCACCCACAAATGCATCTTAGAGAATTTGTTTTAAGACCTTTATGTGAGATTGAACCCTATCTCATTCACCCCATAAAAAAGATGGATGTTCAAACCATACTCAGCCTAATAACAGATGCAGGTGATAGCAAATGAATCTCATTGTAGCAGTAGATGAAAATTGGGGTATTGGCTGTGAAAATAGATTACTATACCATCTGCCACTGGATATGGCATTTTTTAAAGCCAAGACAGAGGGAAAAGTGGTGGTGATGGGGAAAAGCACCCTATTATCTTTGCCCTTCTCAAGACCTCTTGCGAATAGAACGAATATCGTTTTAAGTAAAACCATTGATAGAAGCGACTGCATCGTTTGTGACAGCTTAAAGAAGCTGTTTCATATGCTTTCAAATTATCCGTCAAAAGATATTTTTATCATTGGAGGAGAAAAGGTTTATCAAACCCTGTTACCCTACTGCGAGGTGGCTTATATTACAAAAATTAAAGCCATTTCAAAGGCAACACATTTTTTTCCTAATATTGACCTAGAACGTAATTGGGAAAAAGTGGAACAAAGTGAATTAATGACTTCCAATAGCATGGAGCTATACTTTTGCAAATATAAAAATAAAAACGTATTACAAGCTGGAGGGGCATATGAATTATAATGAAGCAATCCAATATTTAAACTCACTGAGTAAGTTTGGAATAAAATTGGGTCTAGGGCGCATTGAAAGATTATTAAATGAAATGGGTAACCCTCAAAATCAACTAAAAGTTATTCATATAGCAGGAACAAATGGAAAAGGTTCTACAGCGATGATGCTAGCCAATATATTGAGGCATAGCGGCTATACCACAGGGACTTTTATTAGCCCCTATATCATATGTTTTAGAGAAACCATACAAATTGATGGACAGATGATCAGTGAAAGTGAATTTCTTGAGTGCGCCCAGTTTGTATTTGACTGTGCTAAAAGGTCAACGGTTGATGATGAAAATCCAACACAATTTGAAATACAAACAGCCATTGCTTTTGAATGGTATAAGCGGCGAAAATGTGAATACGTCTGCCTGGAAGTCGGTCTTGGGGGCAGATTTGACTCCACCAATGTTATTTCACCTCCAATCATGCAGATTATTACCTCTATAAGCTTAGATCATACGCAGATATTGGGTGATACCATTGAAGAAATAGCCTTTGAAAAAGCAGGGATTATCAAAGGTGGCAGTACGGTGGTTTATCCTTTGCAATCTGAAGGGGCATTGAAGGTGATTGCAAGTAAGTGTAAAGAAGTAAATAGTAAGCTCGTTATGCCAGATTTAACCCATCTGGATATTGGAGAGGGTGATTGGAAAAAATCCGAATTTATTTATGAGGGCATAGTTTATCATAAAGCGCTTTTTGGAGAATTTCAGATTTACAATGCAATCACCACCATCACTGCTGCAAGGCAGTTAAGAAAGATGGGCGTAGCTATTACAGATGATGACATCAAGCAGGGCATAGAAAAGGTAGCTTATCCTGCAAGAATGGAAGTTCTATCAAATGAGCCCTTCATCATTTTGGATGGTTCCCATAATCCTGATGGTGTAAAGGCATTGGAAAAAGTGCTAAAGGAACTTTCCAATTATTCTATTACCATACTGATGGGAGTTTTGGCGGATAAAAATTACAGTGATATGTTAGATACTTTGGGAAAATATATAGATGAATGGATTGCCGTTACACCCAATAATCCCAGAGCCTTAAGCTGCAAAGATTTATATGAACAAATTAAACGAAAGCATCACAACGTATGTTACTATGAAGACTTGACACAGGCTATTAACTATGCTATGGAAAAGATGAATGACAAGAGTTTATTGGTTGTCTGTGGTTCCTTGTATTTGGCAGCCGATATAAGGCCATTAATCCTGTCTAGATTAGAAGAAAAAACACATAAGGAGATTAAAAATGTTAAATGTTAAAGATCCATATCTATTACTCAGTATCGTGAACACCAAGCTTAGAGATGAAGCAGATAGTTTCGAAGAATTATGCGGTGCCTATAACGTGAATCAAAAAGAAATCGAAGAAAAGCTAGCTAATATTGGCTATTATTATGAAAAGGGCAATAATCAATTTATTACGAAATAGACAGAAGGTATGAAAAGACCATGTATTTGGTAGTATAAAAGTAATCAATAAAAAATAGTAGTTTCATAAAGCATATTAAAATGGAGGCAATCAAAATGACTTTTGAAGAGCAATTAAAGAAATATGCCAAGTTAGTAGTAGAAGTAGGTGTCAATGTGCAAGAGGGCCAGATAGTGGTTATTCGTACACCTGTTGAGGGGGCTATTTTTGCCAGAGAATTGACGAGGTGTGCTTATGAGGTAGGTGCTAAACGTGTCATTGCAGAGTATAGCGATGAGCAGGTTGGTAAACTAACCTATACCTATGCCAGTGAAGAGACTTTAGGAGAATTTCCTGATTGGGAGGTGCTCAAATATGAAACCCTGGTCAAGGAAAATGCTGCTTTTATTAGCATTAACGCAGGGGATCCAGACCTGCTTCGTGATATTCCCTCTAGCAAGATATCTACTGCCCAAAAAGCGTCTGGCAAAGCATTAGGGGTTTTTAGAAAAGCAATTAGTAACTCAGATGTATGTTGGTGTGTTGTTTCAATACCTACCCCATCATGGAGTAAAAAACTATTTCCACACTTGGATGAGAAAAAGGCTGAAGAGACATTATGGGAAAAGATTTTTTCAGCAACCAGAGTGAATGAGCAGGATCCGGTTGCAGCATGGAAAAAGCACACAGATGATACGGCAAATCGATGCAAGTTTCTTAATCAAAAAAGGATTAAAAGCTTACATTATAAAGGGCCAGGAACAGATTTAACTGTGGAGCTTCCAAAGCAGCACAAATGGGAGGGAGCAGGGGACTTTAGTACTAAGGGAACCTACTTCGTAGCCAATATGCCAACAGAGGAAGTCTATACAATGCCACATAAATATAGCGCAGAAGGTATTCTTGCTTCAACAAAACCTTTAGTATATGGCGGTAATTTGATAGAGGACTTTAGTTTTACTTTTAAAAAGGGCAAGATTGTTGATTTTGATGCAAGAGTAGGAAAGGAAATCTTAGGTAAGTTGCTTGAGACAGACAAGGGCTCTTGCTATCTTGGCGAGGTGGCTATTGTGCCTAATAGCTCGCCTGTATCAAAAGCTGGAATTATCTTTTTTAATACCTTGTTTGATGAAAATGCCTCATGCCATTTTGCTATTGGTAGCAGCTATCCAACTAATATTGAAGGTGGAACAAAAATGAGTGAAGAGGAGTTAGAAAAAGTGGGCGCTAATACCTCAATTACCCATAATGATTTTATGGTAGGAGGACCGCAGCTAAATATTACTGCTACAACTTGGGAGGGAGAAATCTTTAAAGTGCTAGAAAATGGTGAATGGGCATTTTAAAAAAGTATTTATATTGCTATAATATAGAAGAGGGATTAGTATGAAATTCTGACAAATGGGAGGATTTGAGATGGGATTTTTTAAAAAACAATTTTTAGATATTATTCAGTGGTTAGATGAAAGCAGCAATACTTTAGTTTATATGTTTCCAATGGAGGACCAAGAAATTCAAAATGGTGCCCAGCTTACTGTTAGACCAGGACAGGTGGCTATTTTTGTGGAACAAGGGCAAATAGCAGATGTATTTGGACCAGGTATGTATAAGCTTGAAACACAAAACTTACCTCTCTTGAGCAATTTGAAGAGTTGGTCATATGGATTTAAGTCACCCTTTAAGTCTGACGTATTCTTCTTAAATATGAAGGATTTTCTTGGTAATAAATGGGGAACGACTAATCCTATCTGGATTCCTGATAGCCAATTTGGGCAAGTACAGGTACGTGCTCATGGTAGTTATGCTTTTAAGATTGAAAATCCAGTTGTCTTCCTAAGTCAAATTGTAGGAACAAAAGCACGTTATCGATTAGAAGATATCACAGAACAATTACGTAGTTTTATTGTGAACCAGTTTTCTGACATTATTGGAAGCCTCAACTTAACGGTTACTCAGATTTCATCAAACTATAATGAAATTGCCTCAGCTTTAGCTGAAACCCTCAAGAAACCCTTTGGTGAATTAGGTTTAACGATTACACAATTTACAATTGGTAATATTGGACTACCTGAAGAGATTGAAAAGAATTTAAAAGAACTTACAAGCATGAACATTTTAGGAAGTGTCAACAACCAACATTTGAGCAAGATTCAAATTCTCAAGCAACTTGAAATTATGGAAAAATCCACAGAGAATGATGGTCTTAATGCCATGATGCAAAATGGCATGGGCGTTGGTATGGGACTTCATATGGGAGGAGCCTTTGCAAATGGACTTCAGCAGCTTAATGCTAATACTGCCATGGCAGCAGCAAATGTAAATACGGATCAAAATGCCACGGCTCAAGGAGACATGATGAATTGTCCTAGCTGCCAAGCAATCATTAAAAAGGGAAGTAAATTCTGCCCAGAATGTGGCACAAAAATAGAGGTGTCTAATAAGAAGAAGTTTTGCCCCGACTGCGGCAAGCCAGTAGATGAAGGAATCAAGTTTTGCCCAGAATGTGGCGCCAAGCTGATATAATACAAAAGCATAGAGAGCTAGAAAAGAGGTAGCAGGATGAAATTATGTGTATTAGATGCAGCCACCCTTGGAGGTGACTTAGATATTTCATGTTTCAAGCAGTGTGGAGAAGTAGCTATATATGATTTGACAGCACCTTCACAGGTTGAAGCGCGTACTCGTGATGTAGATGTCATTATTACCAATAAGGTTGTTTTAAATGAAGAGAACCTAAAGTCAGCAACCCATTTAAAACTCATTGCGCTACTAGCAACGGGCTACAATAACATTGATATTGATTACGCAAAAAAACGAGGCATTGCTGTAGCTAACGTAGCAGGCTATTCAACTGAAAGTGTAGCACAGCATACCTTTGCCATGTTATTACATCTTATCCAGCATACCAGTCAGTATGATGAATATGTAAAAAGTAAAGCCTACGCAAATAGTGAGACCTTTACATTTATTGCGTGGCCCTTTTATGAGCTTAAGGGCAAAATCATGGGAATTATTGGCCTTGGTGCAATTGGCAAGGCTGTAGCTAGGATAGCAACCGCTTTTGGAATGCACGTTATCTATTATTCGACTTCTGGAAGAAATAGTAGTGGTGAGAATATGGAAAGGGTAGAGCTAGAGCAGCTTTTAACAAGAAGTGATGTAGTCTCTATTCATGCACCTTATAATGAGGCTACCCATGAACTAATCGACTATAAAGAATTAGCGAAGATGAAGCCTACAGCATATCTTTTAAACCTAGGAAGGGGAAAAATTGTTGTAGAATCAGATTTAGCCAGAGCCTTAAATGACGGACTTATTAGTGGAGCGGGACTAGATGTTTTAGAAAAAGAACCGATTGATGCAAATAATCCATTATATCAAGTTAAAGAAAAGCACAAACTATTGATTACACCCCATATTGCATGGGCCAGTGTTGAGGCAAGAACCATACTTGTTGAAGAGATTATTAAAAATATCGAGGCATTTGAAAAAGGGATTTTAAGGAATCGCATTGTATAAAATAGGCCAATTAAGGCCTATTTTTTTTTGACCTTTTTTGATTTATAATCATGCAAAAAAATAATTTTGGAAGATAGGCCTACTTTGCTTTTTAAATGGCATAAAAAATTTTAAAAGCTTAGATACTAACATGGTAAGTACCTAAACAGTATGGATATATAAAGTTAGACATATAGATATTTATGTACTTATGTAAATAAAAATCGACTAAAAAATAGAGTAGAAGAATGAATAAGATAACAATAATTGCAATACGGAGCTTGATATAACAATGATTGTTTGAAATTTTAAAAAAGTATAATAGGTGGAGATTGTCTTGTAAAATACTTCAAAGTAGTATATTATGTTAATCATGTGGACTGATTTATTAATCATTGGATGACTTAAATTAATGACTTTAAAAGGAGGTAACTTATGTTCAGGTATAGTTTAAAACGTATCATATCTATGTTTGTAACTTTATTCTTGATTGCAACAATAACATTCATCTTAATGCATTCTATTC
>JAEXBC010000208.1 GCA_023457875.1 Bacillota bacterium
GGGTCAGTCATAATCTTAAATGCAAGAGCAGCAAATGGTTCTTCATCAGATGAATGTTTCTCCATTTCTTCTCCTGTATCAGGATCAACACCTTTAATAGCTGGGATATCAGTTGGTGCTGGCATAAATTCTACGATAGCATCAAGTAACTTTTGTACCCCTTTATTCTTGTACGCAGAACCACAAAGTACTGGGATAATTTGTACATTAATAACAGCTTTTCTTAAGGCAACACGAAGTTCTTCTTCAAAAACTTCTTCACCTTCAAGGTATTTCATCATTAAATCTTCATCAGTTTCGCAAATAGCTTCAATCATCTCACCACGATACTGCTCAGCTAACTCGGCCATATCGGCTGGGATTTCTTGTTCTTCAATTTCTTTACCTAAATCGTCTTTGTAGATGAATGCTTTGTTCTTGAATAAGTCAATTACTCCAACAAAGTCTTCTTCTGCACCGATTGGTAATTCAATAGGAATCGCATTTGCGCCTAATCTCTCTCTCATCATGCCTACTGCCTTTAAAAAGTCAGCACCCATGATATCCATTTTATTTACAAACGCCATACGTGGTACATGGTATTTATCAGCTTGACGCCATACAGTCTCAGACTGTGGTTCAACGCCGCCCTTTGCACAAAATACGCCTACTGCGCTATCAAGTACACGTAGTGAACGTTCAACTTCTACAGTAAAGTCAACGTGTCCAGGAGTATCAATAATATTGATACGGTTATTTAACCAGAAACAAGTTGTAGCAGCTGATGTGATAGTGATACCACGTTCTTGCTCTTGTTCCATCCAGTCCATAGTAGCTCCACCTTCATGAGTTTCCCCAATTTTGTGATTTCTACCTGTATAGAAAAGGATACGTTCTGTAAGAGTTGTTTTACCTGCATCGATATGAGCCATAATACCAATATTTCTAGTACGCTCAAGTGGATATTCTCTTCCTGACAAGGTATTTCCTCCTTTAAATTAAATAGCCTACCATCTGTAGTGAGCAAATGCTCTGTTTGCTTCTGCCATTTTGTGTGTATCTTCTTTTTTCTTAACTGCTCCACCTGTGTTATTAAGTGCGTCTAATAACTCAGCTGCAAGAGCTTCAGTTGTGGTTTTTTCTCCACGTTTACGTGTGTGAATAGTTAACCAACGAAGTCCTAATGTTTGTCGTCTTTCTGGACGAACTTCCATAGGTACTTGGTAAGTAGCACCTCCTACACGACGTGCTTTTACTTCTAATACAGGCATTATATTTTCTAAAGCTTCTTGGAAAACTTCTAGTGCTGGTCTGTCTGTTTTCTCTGCAATGATGTCAAATGCACCATATACTATTTTTTGAGCTTTTCCTCTTTTACCGTCAAGCATAATATTGTTAATAAGCTTTGTTACTAACTTGCTGTTGTAAAGTGGATCTGCTAATACGTCTCTTTTTGCTATATGTCCTTTACGTGGCACGGTCTTCCCTCCTTAACTAATTTCGCATGAAATATCATCGGTACTCGTCCTCAAATGAGGATCGTGCGTGCCCATTCATCTATTTAAAATCTGATTTAACAGTTTTTTATCGGAAGTTGGGCACCAATTAATTTCTTGGATTATTTTTTAACTTTTGGTTTCTTAGCACCGTATTTTGAACGAGCTTGATTTCTCTTCGCAACACCTGCTGTATCGAGAGTACCACGGATAATATGGTAACGAGTACCTGGTAAGTCTTTTACTCTACCTCCGCGGATTAAAACTACACTATGCTCTTGAAGGTTATGACCTTCACCTGGAATGTAAGCTGTTACTTCAATCCCGTTTGTTAAACGAACTCTGGCGATCTTACGAAGCGCTGAGTTAGGTTTCTTAGGTGTAGCTGTCTTAACTGCTGTACAAACACCTCTTTTTTGTGGTGAAGAGATATCTGTAGGTCGTTTTCTTAAAGAGTTAAACCCTTTTTGCAACGCTGGCGCAGTTGACTTTTTCTCAATTTCTTTTCTGCCTTTACGAACTAATTGGTTAAATGTAGGCATTCTGGCACCTCCTCCTTACGCGATAATTGCTGCTACTGCAGTTTTTACTTCAATGTTACATTTTTCGCCCAGTTCTTTCATCGTTTCAATGAATTCAACCTGGACACCTTTTGCTTTTGCAAGCTCTACCACCTGACCTGTAACTTTGTCATCGGCATCTTTAGCGACAAACACAACCTTTACAGCATTTTTTTCAAGATGCTTTATCGTTTGTTTTGTCCCTACAATTTGAATAGTGTCTTTTATATCGTACAACATAAATCCCCCTCTAGGTTCATTTTTATGCATACCATCACACACTGAACAAGTTTATCATTATTGGTGTGAACTGTCAAGACGTATTTTTATTGCTAACTTTCTGTTTAGTAATTGCAACTATCTATTGGTAAGAGAAGCTAAAAATATTCGAGTCTTTTTACCTTTTGTTATAAAGTCGTAAGTTCTATTGTATAAATCATCTATGGGATACATAAAACAAAAAAGTGTAAATATGTACTTAATTATTTAAGTCTACATTTACACTTTTATCACCAATAGCATTTTTTATTTAATTTGCTGTTGGTTTGTTTTATCTTTAATTATCTTTATTTATCTTTATTTATGTTGCTTTCTATTAATATTATCTCTCATAGCATAGTATAATCATAGCTTACTTCATTTATAAAGACTATTGATATGTACTATATCCTTTTATTCATTAAAGTTGTATTTTATCTTTGGGCTCAAAATTGCTTTGCATGGTCCATGTGGTTGCCTGCGCATTTTTCAGTCTTATTACACCAAGCCTTTCTTTAAGATTATCAAATTTACCCTGCTCATCCCAGTCTCTTAAAAACTGTCGTGTGGGATGGCTAATAATCTCTACTTTGAGTGCATCATCCTCTACGATCTCCAGTTCTCCCGTAACACGTACCTGCATTCCTTTTTGAAAATCATTAAAGCAAATCTCTACTTTCGGATTTTCCTTAATCTGCTTATAAACATCTTTTTGTGTATCTACATGCAAAATGATGCCATTCTCGTCTGCCTTATAAAGTAGTACCCCTCTTACTCTAGGTTGATCATTTTGGGTAGTTGCCAAAAAACATACTGGATTTTGTTGCAAAAGTGCATATATTACTTCCTTTTTCACTTTTCATTCCTCCTCTTTTGATTTTTAATTAGCTTATCAGAGAAATGCTGTCGTCGCTTTCATAATCCTATTTATTTCTTTTAGTATTCTGCCAACACCTAACTGAGTTAATCCTATTATGAAGCCTATAAATAGTTATTTTGATATTCACTTGGGGTAATCAGACAATGTTTTAGAAAACAAGTTGCAAAATAGGAAGGTGTATTAAAGCCACAAGCTATAGAAACATCCGTCACACTATGCGTGTTATCCTTTAGGAGCTTCTTAGCTTTTTCAATCCTTATCTTCATCAAATACTCCATCGGTGAATGCCCTGTTTCTTTTTTAAATAAGTGGATAAAATAGGATTCCGATAAATTAATGAGTTGGGCAAGGTATGCATTGGTTATCCTTTTTGAAAAATTTTGCTCCATATAATTAATGGCAGATTCTATTTCCGTTCTTTGAACCAATTCATCTGTATCCACCTTAACACAGTTAAGTCCCCTAATAAGTTGATGTGTGATAAGAAGAGCAAGGCTTTCTAAAATCTGTTTTTTACCCTTACTATTATTTTGGTATTCTTCCATAAACGCCTTAAGTAAAAACATGATATCTTTATGAACCAAGAACTGCCACCAGCAGTAAGAATCTATATTCGTCACGTCATATGCTTTTATTTGCTCTTCAAAATAATTTTTGTCAATACACACTGCTATGTATCTTACAAAGGAATCTCCTATCGGCTCTTCATGTTCCACCTGAGGAGAAAATGCAGCTGCAAAATAATGATTGGGCTTTATTTCTATAGAAATAGGTATATTATGCTGATCATTAGAAAAATATATGATGAAAGAATATCCAGGATGAGTATGCCTAGGTCTTATGGCATATTGACAAAAGCCTACACTAGGCGCAAACAAAACCATATGTTCTGATATATAACTCTCTACATATCTTAAATCATCCTCTGTAATCTCTCCTGTAAGTGCTCTAATTATTTTCAGTTCATTTTCATTCATATTCACACATCCATTTTTATTCTTATTTCATTGTTATTTCATTTTTCACTATTACCTACTTTTTGAATGACTTGTATCCCTAGCATTTCATAAAAGCATTCTTTGATTTAAGTGGGAAATGATTCGTTTCTTTTCTTCATATTAACATATTATTATGAAAATACAATATAATACCCCCTTCTACTAAGGAAGCTCCTTGCAGAAGGGGGTACTGGGATTTATTCGTTTATCATTTCAATGTCTAATTTACGGTATCTATCCATACCCGTTCCGGCAGGAATAAGCTTACCAATAATAACATTTTCCTTAAGACCAATAAGTGGGTCTGTTTTTCCTTTAATAGCGGCTTCTGTAAGAACCTTTGTGGTTTCTTGGAAAGAAGCTGCTGATAAGAAGGATTCTGTTGCAAGAGAGGCTTTTGTAATACCAAGTAGTACATTTTTTCCTACCGCTGGCTCTAAGCCTTCTTCTACTACTTTCTTATTCACATCTTCATATTCTAGAATGTCAATAGAGCTTCCTGGAAGTAGTCCAGTATCACCACTATCTTCAATCTTAACCTTCTTAAGCATTTGTCTAACGATAACTTCAATATGCTTATCGTTGATATCAACACCTTGAAGGCGATATACACGTTGAACCTCTTGAATCATATAGTGTTGTACACCGATGATACCCTTAACTTTAAGAATATCATGTGGATTAACACTACCTTCTGTAAGCTCATCTCCAGCTTCTACATACATATCATCTTGTACTTTAATTCTAGAACCATAAGGAATAACATAGGATTTTACGTTGCCTGTTTCATTATCAGTAACGGTAACCTCACGTTTTTTCTTATTATCGGTAATGGTTACGACGCCATTGATTTCAGAAATAATTGCAAGACCTTTTGGTTTACGTGCCTCAAATAACTCTTCGACACGAGGAAGACCTTGAGTAATATCATCTCCCGCAATACCACCAGTATGGAAGGTACGCATTGTAAGCTGTGTACCTGGCTCACCGATTGATTGAGCAGCAATGATACCAACAGATTCACCAATTCTTACTTGATTACCAGATGACATATTGGCACCGTAACATTTAGCACAAACACCTATCTTAGATTTGCATCTAAGCACATTTCGGATACGTACTTTTTCAATACCAATACTTTCAATATACTCTGCTTTATTTGGTGAAATCATTTTGTTCTCTTCTACAATCACTTCACCTGTCTCAGGATGAATAATTGCCTCGGCAGTTACACGACCTGATAAACGTTCATGTAATGGTTCAATCACTTCAGAGCCATCTTTATATGCAGATACCCACATACCTGGAATTGGCTCATCTGGTGTATGCTCATGACAATCTTCCTCACGAATAATAACATCTTGTGATACGTCAACAAGACGACGTGTAAGGTAACCAGAGTCAGCTGTACGAAGTGCTGTATCGGCAAGTCCTTTACGCGCACCATGGGCTGAAATAAAGTATTCAAGTACTGAAAGACCTTCACGGAAGTTCGCTTTAATAGGAAGCTCGATTGTACGACCTGATGTAGACGCCATCAATCCACGCATACCTGCTAACTGTTTAATCTGGTTAGTAGAACCACGGGCACCAGAGTGTGCCATCATGTAAATATTATTATATTTACCAAGGTTAGCAAGAAGTGCCTTTGTAATCTTATCATTCGCTTTATTCCAGGCTTGAATAACTTTGTTATAACGTTCTTCATCTGTCATAAGACCACGTCTGAAAAGTTTAGTTACATGATCAACTTCTGCTTGCGCTTCATCTAGTAAGCTTTGTTTTTGCTCTGGAACAACCATATCTGATACTGATACAGTAAGGGAACCTCTTGTTGAGAACTTGTAACCTAAGTCCTTAACATTATCAAGGAATATTGCTGTTTCAGTAGCGCCATGGGTATTAATACATTTTTTAATGATCTTACCTAGTTCCTTCTTGCCAACTAAGAAATCAACTTCATATTTAAATCTATTTTCTTCCTTAGTTCTATCTACAAACCCAAGATCTTGCGGCATGATTTCATTGAAAATGATACGTCCAACTGTGGCATCTGTAAGACCTACGTACTCAACTCCATCCACCATAACACTGCGGCGTACTTTAATTGGTGCATGAAGTGTCACTACTTTATTATCATAAGCAAGTAATGCTTCTTTCTCGTCATGGAAAACCTTTCCTGAACCAATTTGGCATTTCTTCCAAACTACTGTTCCATCTTCCTTAGTAACTTGGTAAGCTTCATCCTTATCAGTAAGTGTTCCCATTTCTTCTTCTTTAAGGTATTCTTCATCATCTTTTTTAAGTGTTAAATAGTAAGTTCCAAGTACCATATCCTGTGATGGAACAGCAACTGGTGCCCCATCAGAAGGTTTAAGAAGATTATTAGGTGCTAAAAGTAAGAATCTACATTCAGCCTGTGCTTCAACAGATAAAGGAACGTGAACCGCCATCTGGTCACCGTCAAAGTCCGCATTATATGCTGTACATACAAGTGGATGAAGTTTGATAGCACGACCTTCTACTAGAATCGGTTCAAAAGCTTGAATACCAAGTCTATGAAGTGTAGGGGCACGGTTCAGCATAACAGGATGCTCTTTAATAACATCTTCTAATATATCCCAAACTTGAGGTTGTAATCTTTCTATCATGTGTTTAGCATTCTTGATATTATGAGCAATACCATCAGATACTAACTTCTTCATAACAAAAGGCTTAAACAATTCAATAGCCATTTCTTTAGGAAGGCCGCATTGATAAATCTTAAGACTTGGTCCAACTACGATAACTGAACGACCTGAGTAGTCAACACGTTTACCTAATAAGTTTTGACGGAAACGACCTGATTTACCTTTGAGCATATCAGAAAGTGATTTTAGTGGTCTGTTACCAGGGCCTGTTACAGGTTTACCACGACGACCATTATCTATAAGTGAGTCAACCGCTTCTTGTAACATACGTTTTTCATTTCTTACAATGATATTAGGAGCCCCCAAATCAAGTAATCTCTTAAGACGATTATTACGGTTAATAACTCTCCTATATAAATCATTAAGGTCTGATGTTGCAAAACGACCTCCATCAAGCTGAATCATTGGTCTAAGGTCAGGTGGAAGTACAGGAACAACGTCCATGATCATCCATTCAGGCTTATTTTCGGATAAGCGGAATGCTTCAATTACTTCAAGACGTTTGATAACACGTATTCTTTTTTGTCCAGTTGTAGTTTTAAGTTGTTCTTTAAGCTCTGCACTTTCTTTTTCTAAGTCAATATCAGAAAGCAACTTTTTAATAGCTTCAGCACCCATCTCAGCGACAAATGCACCTGGGCCATATTTTTCTTCTGCTTCTCTGTATTCTTTTTCACCCAAGATTTCTTTATACTCAAGTCCAGTATCTTTTGGATCTAATACGATGTAAGCTGCGAAGTATAAAATCTTCTCAAGTTTACCAGGTGTAATGTCTAGGATAAGACCCATTCTACTTGGAATACCTTTAAAGTACCAAATATGAGATACTGGGGCAGCAAGTTCAATATGCCCCATTCTCTCACGTCTAACCTTAGCTTTTGTAACCTCTACGCCACATCGATCACAAATGACACCTTTATACCTAATTCTCTTATACTTTCCACAGTGACACTCCCAATCTTTACTAGGTCCAAAGATTTTTTCACAGAAAAGTCCATCTCTTTCTGGTCGCTGTGTACGGTAATTAATTGTTTCTGGTTTTTTTACTTCTCCTCGTGACCACTCGCGGATTTTTTCAGGGGAAGCCAATCCTATCTTTATTTGTTCAAAGAAGATAGCTTGATCCATGTTTGACATGCTATGCACTCCCTTCATACTTTTATAAATCTAAATCACCTAATCCATCATCTTCAAAGATTATATCGTCTTCAGGTTCAAATTCCAATTCAATACTATCATCATACAAATCCGGTTCTGGATCTATTTCTGCATCTATTTCTATATCTATTTCTGCATCTGGATCAATATTTTCTTCAATATAACCATCTTCTAATGGTATGTCATCTAATACTTCAATATTTGGTGCAATACCTTCACCTTCATCAACGCATTCCTTAATATCTACTTCATTCATATCACTTGTAAGTACTCTGATATCAAGTGATAGGGATTGAAGTTCTTTAAGTAATACTTTAAATGATTCTGGTATACCTGGCTCAGGAATATTCTCACCCTTAACAATAGATTCATAGGTTTTTACACGACCAACAACATCGTCAGACTTAATCGTTAAGATTTCTTGAAGGGTATAAGCAGCACCATAAGCTTCCAGTGCCCAAACCTCCATCTCACCAAAACGTTGTCCACCAAATTGAGCTTTACCACCAAGTGGTTGTTGGGTAATGGTAGCATATGGTCCAGTTGAACGTGCATGCATCTTATCATCAACTAAATGGTGAAGTTTAAGATAATGCATATATCCAACAGTTACAGGGTTATCAAATTCTTCACCTGTACGTCCATCTCTTAAACGGATTTTACCGGTTCTATCCAAAGGAACCCCTTTCCATTCTGCTCTATGATCTCTATTCTCAGAAAGATACTGGATAACACTTTCGTCAACTCTTTGACTCCATTTTTCTTCAAACTCTTCCCATGTCCAGTTAGCGTAATCATTGGCCATTTCTAGAGTACTCATAATATCTTGCTCAGTTGCACCATTAAATACTGGCGTCTCAATCTTAAATCCAAGCACTTTTGCAGCAAGACCCAAATGGACTTCAAGAACCTGTCCAATATTCATACGAGATGGTACCCCTAATGGGTTAAGAACGATGTCAAGTGGACGACCATTTGGAAGGAAAGGCATATCTTCTACTGGAAGTACTCTTGAGATAACACCCTTATTTCCGTGACGACCAGCCATTTTATCTCCAACAGAGATTTTTCTCTTCTGAGCAATATAACAGCGTACCATCTTATTAACGCCTGGGTCAAGCTCATCTCCATTTTCACGAGTAAATACCTTAACATCTACGATAATACCTGCTTCACCATGTGGTACGCGAAGTGATGTATCTCTTACTTCTCTAACCTTCTCACCAAAGATTGCACGAAGCAGTCTTTCTTCTGCAGTAAGCTCAGTTTCACCTTTTGGTGTCACACGACCTACTAGAATATCTCCAGAACGTACTTCTGCACCAATACGGATAATACCTCTTTCATCAAGGTCCTTGAGCGTATCTTCGCCAACGTTTGGAATATCTCTTGTAATTTCCTCTGGACCTACTTTTGTATCGCGGGCTTCAACTTCATATTCTTCTATATGAATAGAGGTGTAAATATCATCTTGAACAAGTCTTTCGCTAAGCAAAATAGCATCCTCGTAGTTATAACCTTCCCAAGTCATAAATCCAATGAGTGGGTTTTGTCCAAGGGCAAGTTCACCATTTTGGGTAGATGGTCCGTCTGCTAAAACATCACCTTTTTTAACAACGTCACCCTTGCTAACAATTGGTCTTTGGTTTATACAAGTGCCTGCATTACTACGTTCAAATTTTTCAAGTTTATAGGAGTGTTTCACCCCATCATGATCTTTAATAATAATTTCTTTCGCTGTACACTTGTCTACGACACCATCTTCTTTAGCTACAGCTAAGGCACCTGAGTCGATACCTATTTTGTATTCCATACCCGTTGCTACAATTGGGCTGTTTGTGCATATGAGTGGTACAGCTTGACGCTGCATGTTTGCACCCATCAAGGCACGGTTAGCATCATCGTTCTCAAGGAAAGGAATAAGGGCAGTAGCTACAGAAACAATTTGCTTTGTAGAAACATCCACTAAATCTATAATCTTGTAATCATAGTCAAGAATATCCTCTGAGTGACGGGCAATAACACGCTTGTTAATAAAATGCCCTTCTTCATCAAAAGGTTCTGTTGCTTGACATATGGTATACTTTTCTTCCTCATCAGCAGTAATATAGATGATTTCATCAGTTAAACGTGGCTCTGGACCTGATTTATCAATCACGCGATATGGCGCTTCAATAAAGCCGTATTCATTAATACGGGCAAAGGTCGCAAGAGAGTTAATAAGTCCAATGTTAGGACCTTCTGGTGTCTCAATAGGACACATACGGCCATAGTGAGAATAGTGAACGTCACGAACTTCGAAGCCAGCACGTTCTCTTGAAAGACCACCTGGTCCAAGTGCTGATAATCTTCTTTTATGAGTAAGTTCGGCAAGCGGATTGTTATGATCCATGAATTGTGACAACTGAGAACTACCAAAGAACTCTTTGATAGCAGAAGACACTGGGCGAATATTAATAAACGCTTGTGGACTAACAGCCTCTTGATCTTGAATAGTCATTCTTTCACGAACTACTCTTTCCATACGGGAAAGACCTATACGGAATTGGTTTTGGAACAGTTCTCCCACGCCACGAATACGTCTGTTTCCTAAGTGGTCAATGTCATCCTTATTACCGATTTCATATTCTAAATGCATATTATAATTAATAGAAGCAAAAATATCATCTAAAGTGATACATTTTGGAACAAGATCAGCTCTTCTTGCTTTAATTTCTGCTTTGATTTCTTCAATATCTTGATATTGCTCAAGAATTTCTTCAAGTACAGGATAATAGACATTATCCTTAATGCCAAGTTCTTCTGGATCAACATCAACAAAATGCCCAAGTTCTACTGTTCTATTGGTGATAATTTTAATAGGTACATCATGGTTATGAGTAGCTACGTAAATAGCTTCAACACCTGTATTTTGAATAGCATTAGCAAGCGCTACGGTTATTTTTTCACCTTCACTTGCTACAATCTCACCTGTATAAGGGTCAATCACAGTTTGGGCTAAAGTAAGGCCCATCACACGGTTACGAAGTGCTAACTTTTTATTAAATTTATAACGTCCTACTTTTGCTAGGTCATAACGTTTTGGGTCGAAGAACATATTTCTAAGAAGTGTTTCAGCGCTGTCTACCGTAGGTGGCTCACCTGGACGAATACGCTTGTACATTTCTAAAAGACCTTCTTCATATGTCTTACTTGTATCCTTTTGAATCGTTTCAAGGATTTTAGGCTCTTCTCCAAATTTCTCAATAATTTCTGCATCAGTACCAAGACCTAGAGAACGTAAAAGTACAGTAATTGGTACTTTACGGGTGCGGTCTACACGTACGTAAAAAATATCATTTGAATCAGTTTCATACTCTAGCCATGCACCACGATTTGGAATAACTGCGGATGAAAATAGTCTTTTACCTGTTTTGTCAAAAGCAATATCATAATAAATACCTGGAGAACGTACCAATTGACTTACAATGACACGTTCTGCACCATTAATAATGAAGGTAGCGTTTTCTGTCATAAGTGGAAAATCACCCATAAATACTTCACTATCAACGCTTGTCCCTGTTTCCTTATTATGAAGTCGTGCTTTTACTTTAAGAGGCGCCGAATAAGTAGCATCTCTTTCTCTGCATTCTTCAATAGTATACTTTGGTTTGCTGTCTAAATAAAAATCAACAAATTCTAAAACAAGATTGCCATTAAAATCAGCTATTGGAGATATATCCTCAAATACTTCTTTCAGACCTTCATTCAAAAACCATTCATACGAAGCAGTTTGAAGCTCAACAAGATTAGGAATTTCTAATACTCCATCCTCTGTTCTGGCATAGCTCATTCGAAGTTGTTTGCCCATATGAACTGGGCGCATTTTAGATTTTTGCATGTGTTCCTCACCCCTTGCAAAATTTATAAATAATGCACGTTAATGCATTGTTCCAAAATAAAACTTTACATCTCACACATTTTTCTCCAATATGGAAAATATTTTAAGTGCGAATATGTATTGTAAATCGTTTTGCGTCGTGCTATAATATAAAAAATATGTATATTATAGCATATTAACGCATTTTAAAATGATATCACAAACACAAGGGTTAGTCAACCCTTTTTTTATTTCTATTCTTTTTTCTTGCATTTCCATTAATTGACATAGGGGCAATTCATTCTAAGCATAGCACCTACCTAGAAACGTTTCAAGGGGCTGTCCCCTTACAATTTAAGGACAAAAAAGGTAGCTCACTCGAGCTACCTTTTTTATATTTACATTAATTATTTTAATGTAACTTTAGCGCCAACTTCTTCTAATTTAGCTTTGATTGATTCAGCTTCTTCTTTAGAAGCACCTTCTTTAAGAACTTTTGGAGCTCCATCTACAGCTTCTTTAGCTTCTTTTAAGCCAAGACCTGTGATTTCACGAACAACTTTGATAACTTTGATTTTTTCTGCGCCAGCTTCTGTAAGCTCTACATCAAATTCAGTTTTTTCTTCTGCTGCTACTGCTGGACCACCTGCTGCAACCATAACACCTGCTGCTGCTGATACACCAAATTCTTCTTCACAAGCTTTTACTAAGTCGTTAAGTTCTAATATAGTTAATTCTTTAACTGCATCGATAATTTCTTGAATTGATAATTTTGCCATTATAGCACCTCCGTAAATTTTAATTAATAAAGTATTTGATAATAATAATTGTTTCTATGCTTGTTTTTCTGCAACTTGTTTAATAACACGTGCAAAGCTTGAAATAGGTGATTTGAAGCTTCCAAGTAATCGACCAAGTAATTCTTCTCTAGGAGCGATATTACCGATAGCCAACATACCTTTAGCATCGTAGTAAGTACCTTCTACAACGCCTGATTTAAATTCTAACTTCTCATTTTGTTTAGCTACTTTAGCAAGAATTCTTGGGCCAGCTGTTGCATCAGCATATGAAATAGCTATAGCTGTTGGTCCTTCAAGATCCTTAGAAACCCCAGCAAATTCTGTACCTTCAATAGCGAAGTTAACCATAGTGTTCTTGAATACTTTGTACTCAACACCTGCTTCACGAAGCTCTTTACGAAGCTGTGTAT